>CAJOPM010000022.1 GCA_905236225.1 uncultured Eubacterium sp. | reverse complement strand
TATCTTCTTCCATAGTATAGATGCCGCCGCCGTTTTTATTTGCCGTATTAAGATTTACGGTAATGTCTTTTATGGTAACATAATCATCCCATGCATAGATGCCGCCGCCTTTTATTTCCGCGTAATTATCTGTTATCCATGAATCCTTATGTCCATCTATTGTTACATGTTCTCCTCCTATATAGATGCCGCCGCCATTTGTATCGGCAGTATTTTTTTCTATTACGCAGTTGCTCATATAAATACTATTGTTGTCGGCATCCGAATATATTCCTCCACCGAGATTTTCGGCATAACATCCATAAATATCAGAGTCCTTCATATTCAGGCTGCAGTTTTCTTCCATATGAATTCCGCCGCCATTTTGATTGTCCGGATAATAATCATATGCCTCACATCCGACTATGGTTACATTTTCCATCTTCAAACTTGTTTTATCATTCATATATATGCCACTTCCATCAGCTCCTGAGATTACTCCGCCATTGAAAGTTTCATTCGAATAAAACAGTTCATTTTTTTCATTTAAACGATAAGCAGCTGCATCGTTACGGCTTTTTCTGCTGCCACCGTCTATAACAAGAGATGCAGACTCTTTCATATAAATACATGCAAGATGATCACCGGTTATAGAATAATAGTTCGGTCTGGTATCTATTCTCCTATCAAAGATATGACCATTCATATATAAGGTAGCATTGCAGCCCTTTGGTATAGTGAGTTCATAGTCAAAGACTTTTCCTACATAGCTCTCATAGTATCCATCCTCATCGTAACCGCTCTTTATTTTAATATCCTCATCTGAATCCTTCCAATCTGCAAGCATCTCTATCACAACTGTTTGATTTTGATAATTATTTTTTAAATCTTTTCGAAGTTCATTGAAGCTGGTATAAGTCGTAGTATTAAGCTTTCCTATTACCTTATCCTCTGCATGCACCTCTAAGCATAGCATAGGCATACATGCAATCATTAATACCGCAATAATCGGTATAATAATAATTCTTAAAACTGATTTTTTCATAACTTTATACATATCTGCGCCCTCCTCCTTCATTTCTTATGAAGAGTATAGCACGGTGCCTGTTACAAAACTGTTACACTACGCACTAATAGTAAAGGAGCCCGGAAAAGTCTTGCTTTCCCGGGCCCCTCTTGCTATCAGTATTAAATCTTATACAACTTTTACTTTAATCTTAAAGCTTACACCGTTTACTTTGATTGTAACCTTTGCCATGCCTTTCTTCAGACCTTTTATTTTAACGGTCTGTGCGCTCTTTTTAGAAGTAACTTTGGCAACTTTTGTGCTTGTATATTTATTATTTACATCCGATGCCTTTCCTGAAATCTTAACTTTGAGAGTCTTACCTTTCTTAACCGTGTAGGTCTTAGATGCCTTAAATGCTTTGCCACCTACCTTGAGTTTAGGATTAGAAGTAACCTTTACTGTATATGTAAGGGTTGTTCCGTCAGATAATGTAGCCGTAATAACAGCCTTACCTTTCTTAAGAGCGGTTATGTAACCATCATTATTTACCTTGGCAACTTTTGGATTAGAGGATTTAAATTTCTCAACGTAGCCATTATTAACCCACATGTAATCAGTCTCGCCGGCCTTTAATGATACGCTGCTTCCGTTAGTTACATAAGGCGTAGCAAATGTAACCTGTACCAGTTCATAATTGTCGTCATATTCATCAAAAATATCCGGTATCTGGTCCCCTGTAGGTGTGTATACGCTCCAGTTATTTTTTTCTTCAGGAACATCTCCTGAATAATCAAAATCCTCGTATCCTGTAGGCTGCAGTGCATCTACAAGATTGCATAATGATTTCCAAGCGGCTTCATTATTGCTGTATCCACCTTTTACAGCCATGGTAAGAGTCAATTCATTTTTGTTTCCTACAGCATAAGCATGATATTTTCCGACATTAACTGCCACTGCTGTGCTCGAATACTCATCGAGAGGCTCTACATCGCATCTATCTATAGCCGTAGCATCAATCATAGTGTCCTCAAGCATCTCGTTTACCACATCTTCATCCCATGCATTAAGAGTATAAACTCTTACTATTGTAAGAGACGGCTCATCAGGATCAGTATACACATCATAGAACGTACTGTCTACATAATCTTTTCCCTCAGGCGCAGACTCTGTATTAGCTTCTGCTGCAGTCATATATTCGGTTATTAACCTCTCATCCATTCCGGTATAATTTGCAACTGCTTCAATTATGTAAGCATAAAAAGTACTCAGCGTCCACCAGTCATCCTCAGAAAATGAAAATATTAAATAGCCGTCTTCATCCATATTAAAAGTCGCAGTATATGACGCTTGATCGTAAACACTAGCATACTCTTCGTTAGGAGTAAATGTTAGGATAATCCCTCCATTTTCGGCCTCATCATCAAATTCACAATTCATGGTTCCATACCCTATATCATCTTGCTTTTGCTTGGTAAATTTTGAGCTTTCGTCAATTAACCAAGTATAAATCGCATACAAACTAACCTTGTTTGCATTCTGCTCTCCATCAGACGTTACGGTTTCCGTATCTTCAGCGAATGCAGTTATAGCCGGCATTGCAGAAAAGCTCCCTGCAGCCAGCATTACCGACATTGCTACCGGAGCGATACTCCTAAATAATTTAGATTTCATAAACTTCTCCTCCTTATTTATGTAATGAATTCTGTATGATATAAGGGCTTTTTGCCTCCCACATATCCGATGACCTATGTTCAAGTCTCTGAAGACTCAACGCCAAATTTTGATGTAAAGCGTTCAACAAATTTCCTTCGCAATTATATCACACACTCCGTTACAAAAGTGTTACACATTGCTCCTAAACAGGCAAAAATCAAGAGCCTCTTACAAGCCCATTATACGCTCAACCACAAATACCGATAAGCATGCAAAAATTGCCACGACAGGCAGAGATTTTCTCATATATCCCAAAAATACCGCAACACTAAATCCTATTGCTCCGCTTATCCTGCTGCCGGTTGAGTCGAATATTGCCGGCACCGTCATAGCTGAAAGACACGCATAGGGCACATAGTATAAGAATCTCTTAACGTATTTATTTGTTATATGTTTTTGAAATAGGGTAAGCGGCAGCATACGTATAACATATGTTGTTACTGCCATAATTAATATATACATATATATCACTTATTATGCTCCTCCTCTTCCTTAGTCGGTAAAAATACCGCGCCTATAGCTGATGCTACAACGGTCGAAATAATAATGGAAAATCCGGACGACAAATTGCTAAACAGCGGTAAAACATAAAATAAAATGCTAAGCGCCATAGCAATAAACGCTACATACATAACTGCTCTTGACTTTCTTACTGCCGGGGTAACAATAGCCACAAACATAGCGTATAGCGCTATGCCCAATGCGCTTTGTATAGATGGCGGAAGCAGATTATTAGCTATTGCACCTGCAAGGGTTCCAAAAGTCCAGCTAAGAATCGGCACCCATTCAAGTCCCAACATATATTTGAGGGTTAGCGGTTTTTCATTGGTCAATGCAACGGCAAATATCTCATCCGTAATGCCATAGGATATCAACAGTCTATGGCGCGTCTTAATCTTATCCGAGAGTTTCTGCGAAATGGTTATTGACATTAGTGCATATCTTAAATTTATAATCAGCTGAGTCAGAAAAAGTTCAAAATAAGCCGCTCCTGATGCGAAGAGGGAAATCCCCGCAAACTGACCTGCACTCGTAACATTGAGCAGCGATATGGCTCCGGCCGTAAGCGGTGGTATACCAAATCCCGCTGCCATTATTCCAAACGTGAAGCTTACGGAAAAATATCCCAATGCAATAGGCACACTGTCCCGCACACCTCTAAGAAATTCATTCATATCTATATTATCTCCTGTTAGCTTAAGAATCGCTCGTACCATTGTATGACAAAATACTAAAAAAAGGTACTGTTAAATATTGGATTTGAAAAAACCACAAAATAAAAGACGGAAACGCATACTTCATACGTCTCCGTCGCTATCTAATATCTAACATATTAATTATCCTTTCACCTATTAAGCATTAAAATCAAATAATAATCCAACAAAGGGTTCCAGCAAAAGCTCTTTGCCCGGCGGTTTGCCTCTGCTCTTATTCTTATTCTTGCTCTCTTTGAAATTATCACGCTCCTTTTCTCCGAGTTTATCTTGTTTGGCT
>CAJOPM010000021.1 GCA_905236225.1 uncultured Eubacterium sp. | reverse complement strand
TTCTTAAATGAGTGAATTGGTGCGGGAATTCTTCCCTTCCTGTCAATAAAATCCTGGCAGGAATATTTATTTACCTCCATAACCGGTGCATATCCAAGCAAGCCGCCAAACTCAACGACTTCTCCTACGCCTTTACCGATTACGGGTATTACCCTTACTGCTGTGGTCTTTTGATTAACCATACCTATAGCCATCTCATCTGCTATAATTCCTGAAATGGTAGCTTCAGGTGTATCTCCCGGTATTGCTATCATATCAAGTCCTACCGAGCATACACATGTCATAGCTTCAAGTTTTTCTATGGAAAGCGCTCCGGCATTTACAGCATCAATCATTCCCTGGTCTTCACTGACCGGAATAAATGCACCGCTAAGGCCGCCCACATAAGAAGAAGCCATAATGCCTCCCTTTTTAACCTGGTCATTAAGAAGTGCAAGCGCCGCTGTGGTGCCGGGAGCTCCGGCTTTCTCAACACCGATACCTTCTAATATATCAGCCACACTATCTCCGATTGCCGGAGTTGGTGCTAGGGATAAATCAATAATTCCAAACGGTATATCAAGTTTAGCTGAGGCCTCTTTGGCTACAAGCTGCCCAACTCTTGTTATCTTAAATGCAGTCTTTTTTATCGTCTCACACAGAACTTCAAAGCTTTCCCCCTTGACTTTTTCAAGTGCTCTTTTTACAACACCCGGGCCGCTGACTCCGACATTAATAACCGCATCCCCTTCTGTAACGCCATGAAAAGCTCCTGCCATAAACGGGTTGTCATCCGGCGCATTACAAAATACTACCAGCTTTGCGCATCCTATAGAGCCTTCATCTGCAGTCTCCTTAGCTGTCTCTTTAACAATTTTACCCATAAGTCTTACAGCATCCATGTCAATCCCGGTCTTAGTTGAGCCAAGATTTACAGAGCTGCATACTCTCTCAGTTACTTTTAAGGCTTTTGGGATTGACTCTATTAACAGTCTGTCAGACTTTGTCATTCCCTTTGATACAAGCGCTGAGTATCCTCCGATAAAATTAACTCCTACCTTCTTAGCCGCTTCATCTAAAACCTTTGCAATCTGAACATAATCGTCGGCGCTTTTTGCACAAGCAGCTCCTACTAAAGAAATCGGCGTAATTGAAATACGTTTATTAACTATCGGTATTCCATACCCTGCCTCGATTTCCTTACCTGTCTTAACTAAATCTTTTGCAAGGGTCGTAATCTTATCGTATATGTTTTTCTTAACACTCTCAAGATCATCTGAAGCACAGTCAAGAAGATTAATTCCGAGTGTAATAGTCCTTACGTCAAGATTCTCCTGCTCTATCATTTTGTTAGTTTCGTTTACTTCGAATATATTGACCATCTGATATTTTCTCCAAAATCTTATTAAATGTAAGCTACGCTTTCCCCTTATATCAATATGCATAAAAGAGGAACTTTATTTACTATGTTATATCCTATGCATTTTTGTAAATATCTCTTCTCTTTGGCATTTGATGCTTACCCCAAGTTCTTCTCCTATCTGGTCAAGCTGCGCAATACAATCTGAAAATTCGAGATTTGTATCTTTCATATCAACAATCATCATCATATTAAAATACTCTCTTACTATTGTCTGAGATATATCTAAGACATTGATGTGATTATTTGCAAGATATGTACATACCTTTGCTATGATTCCAATAGTATCCTTGCCTACAACCGTTATGATAGCTTTACTTTCTTTGTTATTCATTGAATTTCTCCTATTATTTATATGAATATTTCTTGTGAAATTGAATCTCTTTTAGCTACATATATCGGAAACTCATTTCCGCTATATTCATTTTCTCCCATTGCCACTTCAAGTCGTACTGTCTCATAAGCGAGCTTCTCATAATTATTTTCTTTGCTCAAATGACCTAAAAATACAGCCTTAAGGTTATCGTGCAGCAATTCGCTTAAAAATCTTCCTGACGACTCATTAGACAAATGACCTTTGTTTGATAAAATGCGCTTCTTAAGCTGATAAGGATACCTTCCGGCTTGGAGCATCCTAATATCATGATTTGCTTCTATCATAAGCAGATCAATATCCTGAAGCGATGCAAGAAGATACTCATTGTATTCCCCTAAATCCGTGACAACAGCTACTGATTTTTCTTTGTTTCTGACAATAAATGATACCGGTTCTGCAGCATCATGAGATATACTAAGCGGCATTACTCTAAGGTCATCTACGACGAATTCATTGTCTGCTTTAATAGTATGGAATAAACTCTCATCGATCTTTCCGACTGTATCGCAGGATTTAATTGCCTCTATTGTGCCTTTTGTCGCATATATATCTATTCCATATCTTCTGGACATAACTCCAAGACCTGCTATATGATCGTTATGTTCATGCGTAACACAAATTGCACGTAAATCCTGTGCTTTTAGACCAATTTGATTAAGACCATTCTCGATGCGCTTTCCGCTGATGCCGGCATCTATTAGTATATGCGAATTATCAGAGCCTGTATATATGCAATTACCGCTGCTGCCGCTCGCTATGCTGCAAAACTGCATCTTATGCCTCGCTCCTTTTCTCATTTTCTATCCATTCAATATCTATCTTATCACCTTCGCTAAGCTTTGCTCCATACAGCGCATTTTTGCCATTAAGTTTGGTAGCTATTGCTCTTCCGTTCGATGCTTTAAGATCAAAATCTATATAATCAAACACATCTACGAAGATATAGCTTTCTTTCCCCTTAAGCCTTACCGGCGATCCATTAACGTTTACGCTTATTTCTACATAAGCAGGAATCTCTTCTTTTTCAGCGGCCACCTTTTTCTTTTCAAGATTTTCTAATTTAAGCTTGTTAATATTAGGGCGAAACTCATTCTCGTAGTAACTTGGAGGCGTATCATCTTTTTTTGCTTCTTCGTTATCTAAAATTTCTTTGACAGCCTTGATCTTGATATCTATCTCATCTTCTTCATCCTCTGTGCTTTCGATATCGTCGTTTTTTTCTTCGCCTTGATTATAGGACTTAACTTCTCTTATTAAAGGCTCATTATCAGACTCATCTTCCTTAGTTAAATCCCTTGATTCATCCTCACTGTCTATATCTTCTAACTCTTTTTCAAGCTCTAGCGCTCTTATTTCGTTTTCTTTATTAATGTCTTCT
Source organism: uncultured Eubacterium sp. (assembly GCA_905236225.1). Lineage (GTDB taxonomy): Bacteria > Bacillota > Clostridia > Lachnospirales > Lachnospiraceae > Eubacterium_C. The sequence continues at coordinate 8,358 of CAJOPM010000021.1, read as the reverse complement.
TGCGTGGTTCTAAAAGACACAATATCAAACTGAACTTCAAAATTCTCATATACTAACGCTTTTAAGTCTTCGGGTCTGTTATTTACGAGAATTTCACTGTCTTCATCTATTTCTATATCCATAAACTCGATAAGCTGCTCTACAGTATAATAGCTTCTTACCTCTATTCTGTCACCCTCTTGTATGCAATAAGTCGGTGGCTCAAGCGATCCGTTTACTTCTACAAACCTAGGGCATCTTACATCCTGACCATTAACTCTAAACACAAGCGTTGACGTCTCGTACTCAGGCAGCTGCGCTAATGTATAAACCGCCGCATCACCTTGCGTAGAAGCCTCAATAGTTATCTCACAATTTGGCTCTAGAGGCGTATTGATACTCACCAAATGTCCATTCATTTTGACTATCGCTGATTCTCCCGGAGTACCTCTTACTATGCGGCTTTTTGCTCCCACAGTAAAATTAATCTCCTTGCCGCGTCTTGGAAACAGATATTCATTTGGGAAACCTGCCTGCATAGCTGCATCAACGATTGTAAGTTTATCATTGTCATAAAGCTTTACCATCTCGCCATTAAAACGAACGAATATAAAATTGTTCTTCTGGTCATAATAGTTGAGGCATATTCCGACCGGTGTAACTATCAGCGGATCTTTGACTATATTTTCTTCTATGAACTCAACTTCTTTTAGAACCTGCTCTCCTCTAAGAGCTACTCTCTCATCCGGCAAATCTAAAAGGGATGCAAGCTTTTTGGTAAAGCCATGTATCTTACCGCCTCCACCTACTACAAACGTGGCGCTTACAGATTCACCTGCGTTTAACTCCTTTATCTTAGCAGCCACTTCGGATGCGATATTCTCCACTACAGGCTCAACTAAATCCCAAAGTTCTTTAGAAGTAATAGTATGCTTGATATTCATGATATCTTCATACTCTATCTTGTCTCCTTCTTCTGATGCAAGTTTCATCTCCTCTGCCGTTTTAAAATCAACCAGATAATGCTGAACTATTGTCTCGGTTATCTCATCTCCTGCATGCGGTATCATACCATATGCAATTATGCTGCCGTCTTTTGTAACTGAAATATCGGAAGTTCCTGCTCCCACATCTACAAGCGCTATATTAAGTAATCTAAACTGCTCAGGTATTGCCACATTGATTGCGGCAATAGGCTCTAATGTCAGATTCGCCACTTTAAGATCAGCAAGTCCAACCGATGTATACAGACCGTCTACAACATCCTCCGGTAAAAATGTAGCTATAATGTCTTCACTGATTTTCTCAGCCTTATGACTCTCAAGATTCTTAATCATATCATCGTTGAGATAATACTTAACTACTGAATAGCCCACACAATAAAACTTAAAATTAGTATCGTTGTTCTCTTTTAGAATCTGTTGCGCCTTATCAACACCTAAAAGATCTAATGTATGTATATCCTCACTGGTAACAACACTTTCCTGCGGATATTCATAATCAATTCTGCAATTTACCGTCTTTAAGACACGTCCTGCTGCGGCTATACATACATCAGTAAGCTCAAATCCAATCTTTTCTTCTAACTTTTCTTTGACATGTTTAACGGTCTTTCCGACCTTGGCAATATCATGTATCTGTCCATCAAGCATAGATCTGGTGCTATGCTGCTCACAAAACTGCGCTACAACGACGAAATGTTCATCTTCATCCTTGTATCCTACCGTTCCTACAACATTTCTCGTACCTATATCTAAGCCAAATACATAATCATGTTCTCTTTGTTTGCCGGTATTTTCTTCCATCTTATCTTCCTTTATATCCGTGGCTATCTCCTGTGGCAAATCTCCTCTCATTAGTCTTGAGACTTGCATCTTCATAGTATCTATATCCGAATCATTATCAATTACTACATCACAAACTTTTCTAAACTCTTCTTCAGACAGCTGTGAATCAAATATTGCCTGTATCTTCTCATCACTATAGCCTCTGTCTTTTTTTAGTCTGGCAATTCTGGTTTTTTGCGATGCATACACATACCATATTTCATCACATATCTTATCGTAATCATTTTCAATCAACAAGGCTGCCTCTATAACCAGGCATCTTGCGACTTCTTTTTGTCTTTCTTTTTCTATCTGTTCTAAGATATATTCTTTTACTGCGGGATGAACGATAGCATTTAATAATGAACGTTTCTTATCATCATTAAATATAAGCTGTGAAATCAACTTCTTATCGACAGAGCCATCTTCAAAGAACACCTGCTCGCCTTCGAATAAAGCTCCTATTGCATCATGGCAATTTCCGCCGGGCGCCATAAGCTTATGAGCAACCTCATCTGCATAAATGACTTTTGTCGCATAATTTTCCGACATATATCTAAGCACGGCACTCTTACCTGCTCCCACGCCACCGGTAATTCCAATTACTTTCATATAACCACTCCTAAATTGTGTACTACTTAGCTTCGTACCAATCGCTTCCCGTATGAACATCAACTGCAAGTCTTACCTTAAGCGATGCAGCATTTTCCATCTGTTCTATCATAATTTTCTTGACTGTTTCAAGTTCGTCCGCTGCTGCCTCGATTAACAGTTCATCATGCACTTGAAGAATCAGACGTGATTTGAGGTTTTCTTCTTTAAGTCTTTTATAGGTATTTATCATTGCAATCTTGATAATATCCGCAGCCGTCCCTTGAATAGGTGCATTCATCGCTACCCTCTCACCAAATTTTCTCTTCATGTAATTAGAATCTTTGATTTCAGGAATCGGCCTTCTCCTGCCATATGCAGTAACTGAATATCCTCTGTTCTTAGCATCGCCAACAAGCGAGTCCAAAAAAGATTTAATCTTAGGAAATGTAATAAAGTATTTGTCTATGTATTCCTGCGCAGATATTCTCGATATATTAAGATCCTGACTTAGCCCAAATGAACTGATTCCATATATTATACCAAAATTTACCGCCTTTGCGTCTCTTCTCATATTAGGAGTTACATCCTCTAGCGGAACGTTAAACACTTTTGAAGCTGTCATAGCATGTATGTCCTCAGCATTCTTGTATGCTTCTATCAGATTCTCATCACCCGACATATGTGCCAGTACCCTAAGCTCTATCTGCGAATAATCTCCATCGATAAAAACATATCCTTCCTTTGGTAAAAACGCCTTTCTTATAAGACGCCCAAGCTCCATTCTAATCGGTATGTTCTGCAAATTAGGCTCAGTCGAGCTAAGTCGTCCGGTAGCTACGCTCGTCTGTTGAAATGTCGTATGAATCCTACCATCTTCCGCAATACATCCCACTAGTCCGTCAGCATATGTTGATTTTAGCTTAGTAAGCTGTCTGTATTCTAATATATTCTGAACTATCTTATTATCTACAGCAAGTTTTTCTAAAACATCCGCTGCTGTAGAATAGCCGCTCTTAGTCTTCTTCTCACACGGTAATCCGAGTTTTTCGAACAATATCACGCCAAGTTGCTTTGGAGAGTTGATATTAAACTTCTCTTGCGCCTGCTCATATATTTCATCCTCAAGCTCACTAATCCTCTCGCTAAGCTGTGCGCTATAATTTGCAAGCCTGCTTTTGTCTGCATATATACCGCATCTTTGCATATCACTAAGTATAAATGCAAGCGGCATCTCAATATCCGTAAATAAGCCAAAGACCCCTTGTTCTTTAAGCTTATCTGTAAGCACTTTCTCGGATGCAAACGCTGTGTATGCCTGATAACAAGCATATTTAAGCAAGCCTTCATGTTTATCCAAAGCCGCCTGTTTTAGTGACTTTCGTCCCATAAGGTCTTTATAGGATTCTATATCAAGCGATAAGTATTCTGCGGCAATATATTCATAATCATATGTCTTTGAAATAGGATTAATAAGATATGCTGCTATCTGCACGTCAAAGAATTTGCTTGAATTATCAAAAAAGCTGTCATTCTTTAATACATTGGCAAGATTTTTAATATCTATTGATGCTATATTTGCGCTATTATCTATAAGCTCTATAAGACGATCTTTTAATTCTTCCGGCAAAATCATATCGTCATTGTCAAAAAATGATATCTGACTTAAAGCTTGTGCTTCTATAAAATATACATTATCATCTTCAAAACAAATTGATGTTCCGATTAAATCCTCACCTTCGTTATAAATCTGCACGGCGCATCTATCAGCAGCTTGTGCCTTATCAAAGATTTCATTAGCTGCATCTTTATCTACTATCCATGAGAATTTGTCGCTAATATCGTCCTTTATATCGTTTGCATCAAAATTTGCAAGCAATTTTTTAAATCCAAGCTTTGTGAATATATTGTAAGCTTCCTTGGTGTATACATTTTTAAGGAGAGCATCTTCAATATCATAGTCAAGCTCACAGTCTGTACGTATAGTGGCAAGATCCTTACTAAGAACCGCCAAATCATAGTGCTGCCTTAGCGCGTTTTGTGCTCTTGGAGGCTTAATCTGATCAATGTGCTTATACGCATTTTCGATAGACTTAAATTCTGTAATAATTTTAGTCGCTGTTTTCTCACCTATAGAGGGAACTCCCGGAATATTGTCGGCAGTATCTCCCATAAGCGCTTTAAGATCAATAAATTCGCCTGGCGTAACCTGATATTTATCTATAACATCTTTTTCATAATACGTCTCAATCTGAGTCTTGCCCTGCTTTGTCTTAGGTATAATAATCTTGGTCTTGCCGGTTGCAAGCTGCAAAAGGTCTCTGTCTCCGGAAACTATTGCGACCTCTAAACCGCTGCTTTCGCCTACTCTTGCAAGAGTTCCTAATATATCATCAGCTTCAAGTCCTGCTTTTTCAACGACAACAAGCCCCATAGCCGCTAAGACATCCTTAATAACAGGAACCTGTTCTCTTAGCTCTTGAGGCATAGGCTTTCTGGTGCCCTTATAGTCTTTATATTTGTCATGCCTAAATGTCGGGGCATTAACATCGAACGCCACCGTGACATAGTCAGGCTGCTGCGTCTGAATTATTTTGAAAAATATGTTAAGAAATCCGTATATTCCATTTGTGTGAAGCCCACTGCTGTTTGTAAGCAGCGGAACACCATAGAATGCACGATTTAGTATGCTGTGTCCGTCTATTAAAACTAATTTACCGGTCATCTTTCCTCTCCAAGGTACAAATACAGATTTTATTCTACACTACTTTAAAGCAATTTAAAAGGAAAAGCCTCGACAAAATATATTTCTGTAATTATGATTATTTGTTATATAGCCCTTGTATACCTTTTAAGCCACTCATTCTCTTCATCGCTTAAATATGGTGATATTATCTGTCTTACTTTTTTATGGTAATCATTAAGGTAATCTTTTTCCTCATCCGAAAGCATGTCTGCATCTATCGCATCAAGATCTATCGGTACATATGTTATTACCTCAAATTCCATAAATTGTCCCTGTATATTCTTCTCGGCTTTTTTGCAAAGCATTTCGTTTTCCGTACGTATCCCGTATTCACCTTCTAAATAGACGCCGGGTTCATTGGTTGTTATCATCCCCTCTTCCAAAACTGCATCAAGCATTCCCTGCGATGCGGCTTCTTCACTGATACGCCACCTGAATGCATTTGGACCTTCATGAACATTTAGAATATGTCCCACTCCATGACCTGTGCCGCATTTATAATCCAGCGACATAGACCAAAGCGGTTCTCTGGCTAAAATATCAAGATTCGATCCTCTGCAACCATACAAAAATTTAGCTCTTGCAAGACTGATATTGCTTTTAAGAACTGCCGTAAAATGTCTCTTTTGTATATCTGATATTTCACCCAAGCAAAATGTCCTTGTAACATCGGTTGTTCCCTCCAGATAATGCCCTCCGCTGTCTACAAGATAAAATCCTTTAGGCTCTAGCTCCTTATTAGTGTTTTCGTTTGCCTGATAATGCATCATTGCAGCATTTTCCCCGTATGCTGAAATTGTATCAAAGCTAATGTCTATAAACCCCTCCTGCTTGCTGCGAAGTTTGTCGAGGCTTTGCGCTTGCGTTAGTTCACTCATTGGTATCTTACCTATGTTATTTTTAAGGTAATACATAAACTTTGTCATTACGACGCCGTCTTTAATATGTGCTTTAATAGTGTTTTTGATTTCCGTCTCATTTTTTATCGCTTTAAGCTTTTGCGTAGGATTTGCATGATAAATGATATTAGCCGAAGATGCGCATTGCGCAAGGTAACAGTTGGCATTATCTTTATCCATAAGAATATCTATGCCCTCTAATCCTTTAAGATCTTCATATATTTCGTTGTAATCCCTGATCAAAACATTAAGCTTTTGAAGATAGCTTTGCAGCTCGTCATTTAGTACGTTCTTATTGATATATAAAACTATATCATCCATGCTTATATACATATAAGAAAGCGTTACGGGGACATGTTTAATATCATTTCCTCTAATGTTAAGCAGCCAGGCGATATCATAAAGCGAAGAAAGTACGTGTGCATAAGCACCGCATTTTTTTATTTCTTCTCTTAGCAATGCTATCTTATCTGTGCTGGCGCAACCGCTGTATTTATCTTCTAATATAAATACTTTTCCTTCAGGTCTTTTAGGTCGGTTTTGCCATATATTATCTATAAGATCGCATCCGACTTCAATAGATGCTTTTGCCTCTTTTGCAATCTCTTTATATTTCATTGCCTGTCTTATGCTTATGCATCTACCGTCAAATCCTAATACATCATCTGATTTTAGATTATCTTTTAGGAATTTTGCTATTGTTGGCGCTCCTTCCTCTCCCATTTTAACAAGGCTAAAGCCGCTTCCCTTAAGTTGGGATGCGGCTTGTATAAAATATCTACCATCAGTCCATAGATACGCCTCATTTTGCATCACAACAGCAGTACCTGCCGAGCCCGTAAATCCGGTAAGAAACTGCCTTGATTTAAAATATTCTCCAACATATTCTGACATATGGTAATCAGCTGTTGGAATAATATATATATCGATGCCTTTTTCTTTCATACTAGCTCTAAGCTCACCTAGCGCTTTATTTGCCTCTTTCATTTATTCCTCCACAATATTTCCGTCTTCATCATAAAGCTGGAAAAATCTGGTGCTAATCTCCGGATAGCTTCTCTTAAGAGATATTGGTTTCCCACTCCTTGATAAAAAGCAATGTCTGCTCTCACCTAATGCCCTAAGTTCTCCTGTCTCTTTATCAGACATCTTATATTGAACATTCATCTTGATACCGTCGTAGTATGAAATCTTAGTATCAATCACAACGGTTTGAGGATAGCGAACCATACTCTTATACTCACAGCCTACAGAAATTACCGGAATAATAATCTCATTTTCTTCCATCCTAAAATACGGATAATTCATCTGCTCAAGGAAATCGCCTCTTGCCTCTTCCATCCATCGAATATAATTAGAATGATGGATAATGCCCATCTGATCCGTCTCATAATATTGTGTCCTGTGCTCATACGGCTTGATGTGCTGTGTCTTTACACCTTCGTACTTTTCAATTTCCTTCATAAATAAACACCTCTTATTTTAGATTTGCTTTTCTATATTCCATTGGAGACATATTATAAATATTTTTAAATGTGTCTACAAATCTTCTTGAATTATTATAGCCTATCTCATAGGCTATCTCATAGGTCTTCATCTCTGTAGAAAGCAGTAGCCTGATAGCTTCTTCCATTCTGATTTCCACCAGATAATCTTTATAGTTCTTACCTGTTTCTTTTTTGAACAGGGTAGATAAATAGCTTTGCGAAATACATGCAACCTCTGATAATTCCTTTAAAGATATCTCTTTTTTGAAATTTTCTCTAATGTAATCTTTGACTGCTACTATCTCAGCAGACTCACGCCCTTTGACGTTTTTATAAACCTCTCCTAATAGCTTGGAATAATAATCTAATATATATTGCTTAAGCTTTGACCATGTCTTCTTGTTTCTGATTTCGTCTTGGAGCATGTCCTGTCTTTTGGTATAATCGCCTTCTAACAGGTTGTACTGATAGAGTGTTTCCATAAGCTGCCCCGTAACTATAAGCACCCTGTTTTCAGCTGCATAGCGGTTGCCATAATGCATATTAAAAATCATATCAAGGACTTCTTCGATATAGTTATTTACGCCTTCTTCTTTTTTAAAAATTGCATTTTTAATCTCTCTTAGTTTCTCATTGAAATCATCAAATGTAACATTATATTCGGCGTGTACTTTTTCAAATTCTATGATATCATTTTCTTCAAAATAGTAAAGCTCACAGGCAAATATCGCCGACTTGTAGGTTTGTCTCATAAGTTTAACATCATCCGTAAAAAAGCCGATTCCCAAATGTAACTTTACGCCCGTTTGCTGCTCCACTATATTTCTGAT
>CAJOPM010000020.1 GCA_905236225.1 uncultured Eubacterium sp. | reverse complement strand
CTTTTGATGCGCACGGATTCGGACAGGAATTTGTCTGCTAAAGCAGACCCGAATCCGGCGCGCAAGACTCGCGAGCGAGTCTTGACTTATTTCTCAGGTGTAAACTTAAAAAATTCTTCAAATTCTTCAGCAGGTACAGGCTTTGAATAATAATAACCCTGTATCATATCGCAGCCCATTTTCTTAAGATCGTCATGTTGCTGCTGTGTCTCTACTCCCTCTGCTATCGTGGGCACTCCAAGTATCCTGGCAATATCCATAATCATTTTGACTATAAGAAGATTCTTCTCATTGTCATGCATGGTATTGATAAACTTCATATCTATCTTTAACACATCTATAGGAAGCGATGAAAGAACATTGAGTGATGAGTAACCACTTCCAAAGTCATCAAGTTCTATCTTAAAGCCCGTCCTTCTAAGTCTGCTTACCACGCTTAAAAGTTGCTGGGCATTGTCCGCATAACACGACTCGGTAATCTCAAGATGAAGTTCATCAGGTTGTAAACCGTTTTCATCAACCAGCTTTAAAATCCATTCCTCAAGATTGGGATTATAAAAATCTACTCTCGAAATATTGACAGAAACCGGCACGCTCGTTCCGTATTTTTTCTTCCATTCTTTAATCTGCGCTGCTGCTTCTTCCCAAATAAAATGGTCTACAAGCTGAATCAAACCGTTTGCCTCAAATAGTGAAATGAAAGAGGCCGGGGATACCATTCCAAACTCCGGATGCTTCCATCTGACTAAAGCTTCGGCTCCGGCAAGAACAGCCTTGTCCTTTTGAATGTAGTATTTGGGCTGATAATAAGGCACGAACTGTTTCTTCTCTATAGCCTCGTTGATATCGCGAATCAGCCTTTCTCTAAATACAATCTTGGTACGAAGATTCTTATCAAATGTAAGAATGGACATATGGACTTTATCTTTAATCGTATCACACGCCAGCATTGCTCTAAAAAACATATCTTTAAGAGGTGTCATCTCATATGATTTGGGATATACTCCAATGCGCACATGAAGATAACTGCTTTGATTGGATTTGGCAAATGTGCTGTTTATCTTTTCTGTCAGCTCAGTATATGACTCCTGATGGTTGAGGTACATATAGAGCGTATCATCTTCGCCTCTTCCTGCAATACCTTCTCTTTCGTTGGCAAATTTTTTGACAACATCAGCAAGAGTTTTAAGCACCTCATCTGCGTATTGTCTTCCATAGACTTCATTAATCATCTTGAATCTGTCGATGTTAAGCACCACGGCATCCATATCACGCTCAGGATGGTAATTTTCCATAATATCGCAGTACTCATAAAAGAAATTGATTGAGAATAATCCGGTGAGACTATCTCTTTCAGCACCTCTTATGATCTGCCTGTCTTCAAAAAGCTCAACCATACGATTAACCCGGCTAAGTATGACTTCCGGCATATTGTACGGCTTTGGTATAAAATCAACTGCACCGCTTTTTAGACTGTCAACCTCTGCGCTTACCTGAGACGTAAGTACGATAACCGGTATATTCTTGTAGTTCTCATCTGCCTGAATGAACTTAAGTACTTCAAGTCCAGACACTTTGGGCATAATAAGATCAAGAAGTATTATCGAGATTGACGTCTGATGAATATTAATAAGATCTATAGCCTCATCTCCGTTCTCAGCATAAAGAAGGTTATACTCCTCCTCTAATATTCCGCCAAGAAGTTCCCGATTCACAACTTCATCATCGACTATTAATGCAGTTCTTAAGTATTTTTCGTTGTAATGTAATCTATTTTGCATTTTGAACACCTTTATTTCAAGACTCGCTCGCGCGTCTTGCGCGCCGGATTCGGGTCTGCTTCAGCAGACAAATTTCTGTCCGAATCCGTGCGCATCAAAAGCGGAGCGTTTAACTCATTCGGAGCTTGCGACGGAATGCTTAGCATTCCTAGTCCTTTAGGGTACCCCGACTGAGTATAGTTTGTCATAACCCACACCTACGCTAACGCTTAGAGGTGGGGAATTTCTCCGACTGAGTTAATCTCACCATCAAATCATATTAATTATAACAGACGTCTTAAATAATGTAAATTTAGGCAACTCATTGAAAAAGACGCTCGGAAATTGTATCATATATCCAAGATTATTTCGGCTTTATTCAGGGGAGCATATCGATATGAAACCACAATTATCCAACGAACAATTAGGAAATATTTCCTCATGGGCTTATACCTTCGAGTGTGCTTGCGGCTGGGGCGCTTTTATGCTTCCGGGCACAATTTTTTTGCCAAAGGCAGGTCCTCTTGGCACACTTATCGGCATTATTTTAGCCACGATTTTTGTGATGTTTATTGGTATTTCACTTTCATATACTGCCAGAAAATTTCCTTCCGTCTCGGGCGCTCATGTATATGTAGGCAAAGTTTTGGGAATGGATTACGGTTTTTTGGCTGCATGGGCCATGCTTCTTGCATATCTGTCCATTATCTGGGCTAACGCAACAGCTATTATATTGCTCATTCGCTTTACACTCGGCGATGTCCTTTGGTGGGGATTTCATTATCAGATAGCCGGATACGATGTCTACTGCGGCGAAATACTTATCACTATGGCAGTCATAGTTTTATTCGGGCTTTTGGCAATATACGGCAGGAAATTGATGCGCTTCCTTCATGCCTATTTCGCATTTATGCATATTGCAATTGTTGGTATTATTTTTATCTCTATAGTTATTTTTGGCAACCACACTCAAAGCGGTACCTTTCAATTTGCCAGCATAGATATTCCTAACAGCATTGAAGTCTTCAATGTAGCCATGCTCGCTCCGTGGATGTTTGTAGGCTTTGAAGCTGTATCTTATATGATTGGCTCAGGCCATCGAACAGTCAAGCACATAGACCCCATCCTTAAAATTTCAATTGCAACTATCGGTATTACCTATTTGCTTTTGGCCCTGATCCCGGTCTTTGCACTGCCTGACGGCTACATATCCTGGCACTCCTATATATCTGGCTCTTCGAAGCTTGAAGGTCTTATGGGAGCACCCGTATTTTACAGTGTATATTATGCCCTCGGACAATACGGTTTAATTGTGCTATGCATAAGCATTTTATGTGCCATTTTTACAAGTATTTTCGGTCTTTACCGCGCCAGCGCCAGACTTCTTGTAAGGATGTCCAAAGAAGAGCTTATGCCCCAATTTCTGGGACGCCTGGGAAAAAACGATGAACCTACCATGGCTATTTTTATGGTGATGATACTTTCTGCAATAATTCCCTTTTTCGGCAGAACAGCAATCGGCTGGATAGTTGATGTTACTACTATTTCCGCAACCATAGTATATGTCTATATCACCATTGCCTGCTTTAAGCTTGCCGCAAATGATAAAAAAAGCCACCCTGTTGTTAAAAGCGTATCAGCAATAGGTATGATTGTTGCAATACTTTCATTTTTGTTTTTACTTATACCAAATATTTTTTCACAAAACACTCTTGCAACCGAATCATATTTCATCCTGGCTATATGGAGCATAATCGGACTGATTTATTATTGGTATGTATACCGCCATGACACTAATCACCTTTATGGCAACTCAACCTCAATGTGGATGGTTATGATTTTCCTTATCTTCTTTTCTACGATTATGTGGGTTAAGCAAAGAGGAGTTAATATATCGACAATATTTGACGCATGGCAAAAGGGAATCTTTTCTTCCTTTATTACTTCAACAACCGCAATTTTGATGATTGTTGTAATTGTTGTGCTAATACTTATGTTTTCAATATTTTCCACTACGCTAAAGCGGCAAAAAGAAATGGATACTAAAGCAATAGAAGCCCAAGCCAGAAATGATGCCAAGACAGCATTTTTGTTTAATATGTCTCACGATATCAGAACGCCGATGAATGCAATCCTGGGCTTTACTGATTTAGCTATGGCAACCGGTGATGATAAGGAGAAGGTTTCAGAATACCTGAGGAAAATCAAATCCTCCGGAAATCACCTTCTTTCCCTTATAAATGACGTTCTTGAGATGAGTCGTATAGAGAGCGGAAAGATAATGCTATCAAGCGAACCTGTTAATCTGCTCGAATTATTCGGCAATCTTGACTCTATAATGCATGGACAAGCTCAGGCGAAGTCGCAGACGCTTAGAGTATCGACCAAAGATTTGCGTCATCCTTATGTTTATACTGACAGGCTGCGCCTCAATCAAGTTCTGCTTAATCTTTCGTCAAATGCCGTCAAATACACCGAAGAAGGCGGCCATATTGATATAAGCATTACGGAAATAGGCGAAGATTATGACAAAGTAAGCTACAAAATCAGCGTTAAAGATGATGGCATGGGCATGACGCAAGAATTTGCCGACAAGGTATTTGAAGCTTTTGAAAGAGACCACACCGCCGAATCAAAAGGAATCCAGGGAACCGGGCTCGGCATGGCTATTACCAAAAGAATTGTAGATATGATGGATGGTGATATCGATGTTATCACCAAACCCGGTGTAGGTTCTGAGTTTATAGTAAAAGTAACCTTGCCGCTTGCATCCGAAAATGATTTTGAAATTGAAGCGACTATATCGGCCCAGGAAGCATCGTTTAGGGGAAAACGTGTTCTTCTGACCGACGATATGGAAATCAACAGAGAACTGGCGTGTGCTATTCTTGAAATGATTGACATAGAAGTTGAACAAGCCTGCGACGGCAATGAAGCAGTCGAAAAAGTTCTTAATAATCCGGCCGGCTATTATGATGCCATTCTTATGGATATCAAGATGCCAAAGATGAACGGATACGAAGCCTCGCGCACCATTCGTGCGCTAAACGATCCTATAAAGGCAAATATACCGATTATTGCAATGACCGCAAACGCTTTTGCAGAAGATGTTAAGAATGCTCTTAATTCCGGAATGAATGCGCATATAGCCAAGCCAATCGATCAGGATAAGCTTGTATATGAGCTTTCTGTAGCTTTTAATCAAAATGAGGAGACTGATAATGAATAAAAATGTACTAATTACCGGAGCAAGCCGCGGAATTGG
>CAJOPM010000019.1 GCA_905236225.1 uncultured Eubacterium sp. | reverse complement strand
GGGGACGAAATAATGGGATTTAACATATATGAAAGCCAAATGGGATATATTATGCACAGCTATACTAAGATAAGCGGCTTTGAAAATGATTTACCCGTAGTGTTGCATCTTGACAAAGCTACAGGACAAAAGCTTGTATTAACGCAGGTGCTCAACACCTTTGGAGCGGCAATACTTGCGCAGGCATTAGAGCAAAGATGTGTGCTTAAGATAGATGGGTACATGGATGAGTTTGGGCAGGCCGAGGTGTTTAGAAGAAGTTTAGATGAGTATATAAATGCCGGAGGAAAATTAAATCTGCAATATATATCAGATAAAGAGAGGATAAAATAAGTGTTTAGAGCAGGAATCATAACGGTCAGCGACAAAGGGGCAGCAGGCCTTAGAGAAGATAAGAGCGGCCTTGAAATAAAAAAGATACTCACAGAGGCGGGCATACAAGTAGTATATCAACAGCTAGTAGCAGATGAGCAAAAGCAGATAGAAAAGCTTTTGATAGAAGCATGTGATAATGGAGTATGTGATCTGCTTTTAACCACCGGGGGCACGGGTCTTTCAAAAAGAGACGTAACACCGGAGGCAACAAAAGCAATAGCCGAAAAAGAAGTACCGGGAATAAGCGAAGCAATGAGAGCATACAGCATGAAGATAACCCCGAGAGGTATGCTAAGCCGCGGAGTCAGCGTCATACGAAAAAACACTCTTATTATAAATCTGCCCGGCAGCGTAAAGGCTGTAAGAGAGAACTTAGAGGCAATACTGCCGGCCTTAGACCATGGTCTTAAGATACTGACAAACCAAGAATCTGAATGCGGAGCACCTTAGGAGATTTCAGTAATCATTTTCACAAATAATTTAACTCCCTTTCTATCAGCATAAGATGGATTGATCATCAGACCTAATGGAATCTTCAAAGGCTTATCAAAGGACAGCAGCTTAATGTGATTTGAGAGATAAAAGTTAGAATGAACCCGTGGTACCAGGGCGCAGCACCTGCCGGCATCAACGGCGCCAAGCAAGGACTCAGGGCGACCAAATCCCATAACGTTAGGCGATATTTTGTTGCTTTTAAAAAGCTGGTCACAGTAGTGATAAATACAGGTATATTTTTCCATGAGCATAAGCGGCATATCAGATAAATCCTTTGGCGAAATAGAGTCCCTGCCTAAAAGATGGCTATCGCTATGCACAGCCAGGACAATCTCATCTTCCATAACCGGAATAAAATCATTATCAGAGCGCATATAAAACGGATCAAAATAAGAAAAAGCCATCTGAAAATCACCGTTATTAATTCTATGAAAAAGCGCAGGCTCCTCAAGTTCTGATAAAGCGATTGTAAATTGAGGATTCTCAAGCTCAAATCTGTTAAGAAGCACGTAAAAGTTCAAATGACCGATAATAGGCAGAATAAGAAGCGGCAAATTGCGCTTAAAATCAGGACGCAGCGAAAATGCGTCTTTTTTTAGTTCTTCTATCTGTTCTAAGATATGTTGCGCCTTAGGATATAATTTTTGCCCGGCAGCAGTTAAGCTGATTTGCCTTCTCTTTCTGTTAAATAAAGTAATACCAAGTTCCTGTTCCAAGGAAAGAATCTGTCTGCTGACAGAGGACTGTGAAATATCCAGTTCCAAGGCGGCTTCTGAATAACTTCCGCAAGAGACAATAGTAGTAAAATAAATAAGCTGTTCTTCAGTCATAATACACTCCCCCAAACGATGCATAAACTGCATAGATTATAGCATAATTGACATTGATTTAACAATACAGCGGCGATACACTAATATATAAGCAGATGCGTAAATATGCAGATATACAAAGGAGAAGCTATGATAAATATGAGTCCGGCTCAAATAGATGAGCTAAATGCAGCCTCAAAAGAGGGCTTATTCAAAGAAGATCCAAGTATTCGCCAAAACAGAGAAAACAAGGGCAAAGTCAAGAAAATCAAGACCTGCTGCAGAGCCTGTATCGCAAATTGCGGTGTAATAGCTACGGTAAAGGACGGACGCGTAGTAAAGCTGCAGGGCAACCCCGAAGATCGCATGAGCAAAGGGCGCATGTGTGCTAAAGGTTTATCGGGAATACAGGCGCTCTATCACCCAAACAGAAACAAATATCCAATGAAAAGAGTAGGGCCAAGAGGCTCTAACAGATGGAGAAGAATTTCCTGGGAAGAAGCTATAGATACGATAGCTAAAAAACTTATGGAAACCCGTGAAAAATACGGAGCAGAGGCTGTATTTGCATCAACCGGCGGTGGAGGAAATCCCGAGATTTGGAGTATAGCAAGATTTTGCAACATTTTCGGCACCCCAAACTGGTTCGAGCCCGGATGTGCACAGTGCTATCTGCCCAGAGTATTAGCCTGCGCCATGATGTATGGCGGAGTAGATTCAAGTATAGCCGACTCCAATGCCCTGGAAATATACGATACACAAGATACACCCATAAAGACGTTGGTAATGTGGGGGACAGATCCGTCATATTCATGTCCGGCAAGCGGCGGCGGAGCAGTGGTGGATTTAAGAGCAAAAGGCGTAAAGACCGTGGTAATAGATCCAAGACTTACTCCTGATGCGGCAAAAGCCGATGTATGGCTGCCTATAAGACCGGGTACGGATGTGGCGTTGCAGCTGGGATGGATAAGATACATCATAGACAATGAATTGTATGACAAAGATTTTGTGCTGCGTTGGACGAATCTTCCTTATCTCGTAGATGTAGAGACAGGAATGCTGCTTAGGGATAAGATAAGCGATAATCCTAATGAGCCTGATACGTTTATGGTATGGGATCAAAAAACAAATAGTGCAAAACCGCTTGAATACCCCTATGACACTAACCT
>CAJOPM010000018.1 GCA_905236225.1 uncultured Eubacterium sp. | reverse complement strand
GAATGCTTAGCATTCCTAGTCCTTTAGGGTACCCCGACTGAGTATAGTTTGTCATAACCCCCACCTACGCTAACGCTTAGTGAGGTGGGGGATTTCTCCGACTGAGTTAAATATATCCCTGATCCCTAAAATATCTTAAGTATTTTGCGATAAATCTTGTATCGACCTGTGGACAGGTGATATTAGAATCCGATAGCAGAAGATGAGTATTAGAAGTAGAATATCTGGTATTTCTGCCTGTGAAATGTCTTAAAATACCGGGATTCGATTGCGTACCTTCTGTAAACAAGCATTCAAGCAGTGATAATGCATTTTCGTTTTTGGATGAATCCATCCGTCTTTTCCAAGATCTAAAACTTATATATTTTACAGGATAGCCACATCGCCGTATTGAACGCACCATATAATTAAGCGAAACCGGAACAGGGTTAATTAAATGGAAATTTTTGTCTATAGCATCTTTTTTGCGCGATATATGTGCTATTGCATTCGCAATATAGTCTACAGGAGTAAGGTGCATTTGGTATAAAGCAAAAGGTACTGCGCGAAGTTGTATGGAACCAACAATCATACGGCTAACCATATCGTCTAAATTCCAGATTCCGTTATTGCCGCCTGTTATATCGCCGGGACGATATATAATTGCTCTAAGACCCCTTTTCCTGGCAATTCCAACAATATGTTCAGCTACCCATTTTGTTTCGGAATAAGCTAATGAGAATCCGCTGCTTGTCTTAAGCGGAGAGTTTTCCGTTACAAATTTACCTAAATTATCAGGAGTGTCAAAAACACTGTAGGAAGAGACAAAATTGAAGTATTTAGGTCGACTGTTACATGCAAATTTTATAGCTTCAATAGTGCCGTTGACATTTGTGTTTTTTAGATACGAATAAGGGAACACAAAATTAAGTAACGCACCATTGTGAAATACTGCATCGATTTTTTGGGACAGATCTTTATATGTTTCGTCGTCAATGCCTAAATTCCTATCGTTAAGATCTCCGACAACGGGATGAATATACGAAATGAAGCTTTCGTCCCAAACACCAAAGTGCATCATGCGTTTCTTTATTTTTTCAAGACCGGCTTCTTTATTTTCTGCTCTGACATGACAATAGATCTCAAGCCCGTCATGAGGATAACGCTCAATAAATGCTTTGATAAGATTAGAGCCTAAAAACCCGGATGCGCCGGTAAGAAAAATTTTACGGCATTTCTCTATCGGGATATCGTATTCGCCAGTGAGTTTAATATCTTTGGGAAGAGAGCATTCTTCTTTAAGATTAATATGATGTTCGGCCATTTTCTTTCCGGAAAGTATATGACGTATATGATTAGATATGCCATATACAGATGCATCTGCAAGCATTTCACGGAAATCAATTTTAATATTGAATTTTTCTTCGACCTTGTTAAGAAGTTCGAAGCCCATAAGAGAATCCCCGCCAAGCTCTAAAAAGCTATCATAAATACTGTAATTTTCAATTTTGAGTACTTTATCAAAAATTCCCTTTACGGTTTTAAAAATATCATCGTTGTCGTTGGGGGTATTACTAAAAATCACATTTTTGCTGCCCGCTCTGCAATTATCTCTATAGCTGTATATTATGTTAAGGTCGCCCTTTTGATACATATTGCGAGCTTTAAGCATTTGAAGCTTATTGTTGTCTGTACGGGGGAGCGAATGCTTAGGCAAAAACAATATATCATAAAAGGAGAAATCAAATTTTTTTGCTATTGCAGCGTTAATCTTAGCTGCATAGTCAGAAAATTTCTGGGCATTTTCATATTCAATACAGGCAATAAGATATTCTTTTTTATCATCTTGAATATTAAAAAATCCCATAGCATTAGCTGCTATATTTGGCAATGATTGTTGAAGGTGATAATATAAATCGTTTGGATATATATTATGGCCGTTTATAATAAACATTTCCTTAAGACGACCTGTAATATAGAGTCTACCTTCATACATAAAGCCCAAATCGCCGCTTCTGTAGAATTCTCCCTCCTGGTCTGATAAAGTAAAATGGAAATTTTTGTTTTCCGGAATGTTACCCCAATAACCTTCGGCAACATTAGGCCCTTGAAGACAAATTTCACCAATACGTAGCTCTGGGTAGGTCTTTTTGGTTTTGGGGTTGGCGATAACAATTTTTAGACCGTCAACAGGCTTACCTAAGCTGACGATCTGTTTAGAATTCTCATCATCAGAAAGCACAATTTTGTTTTGGCGATAAGATTCGTAATCAACATTAAGAACCTTATAGTCTAGTCCCGCAACACTTGCTAAACAAACACATTCACCAAGCCCGTATCCTGGAGCGGCTGCATTGTAAGGGGCGTTAAATAATTCTTTAAATGTTTCGATAGTAGCAGGACTTACAAATTCAGAACCATTCATTAGGTGTGTAGCACATGATAAATCTATTTCTTTGGCTTCTTCTTGTGTGAAGATTCTATTGCAAGCCTCATAAGCAGACCCGGGTCCTACGGTAAGGTTTATACGGTAGCGATTCATAAGATGAATCCAGCTTTTGGGATTTTCCAAAAATTGAAGTGTATTCATATGATAAATAACAGCGCCGTTAACGCAAATTGGCATCAGTACAGTTATGACTAAGCCGAGATTATGGTAGAACGGCACCCAAGTGGCGAGCTTGCTTTTAGAAAAGTCATAAACCTTGTCGCATTGAAGCATTTGAGCCATTAATTGTTTGCGATGAATCATTACACCTTTAGGCGCACTGGTTGATCCGGAAGTGTACTGAAGATAAACAAGATCATCGCTTTTTTGAGGCACAATTACATTGGTTCCGTTGTATGGACGTAGTCTGTCGGTATATATTCTTTTAAGGGAGATAACTTGAAAAAAAGCATCCTTAAGCAGTCTTGAAGTGATTTTTTGAGAGGAATTTTTTTCAAGCTGATAATTTGAAATCAACGCTTTAGGGCGGCAAGATTTAAGGACTGAAATAAATCGGTCTACTTTGCTATCGTCTAAAGGTGGCGGAATAAGTGTAAAAACAACGCCTGCCATCATGCATCCTAATGTTGCATACACAGTTCCGAAATCCTGCATTGAAAAAATGACTGCACGGTCTCCTTTTTTAAGACCCTTATCTTTAAGCGCAAGAGCTATTTCCAGTGATTTTTCGTAAATCATACGGATAGTGCAGTCCTTGAAATGAAAATCATTGCCCTTTACGTCTACAAATCTATATAAAACAAAATCCGGTTGATTTTGGTAACGTTGTTTTAATATATGAATAATGTCTGATTTTGATAAATCCATGTTATGTACCTCGGTAAAGTAAAGTTAAATAGCATATAATGATTTATATGTTATCGTTTATTTATCATTATATGTTTATGAAAAATAAAAGTAAACGGTTTTTAATTTTTTGTGGAATTTATAAAGATTGTGTTTTATAATTTTGAAGATATGACTATTTAGCAAAGGTTAATAATATGAAAAGAAGCAATCTCTTAGATAGAATAAACGAAAAATATTCCTCACTTAGCAGAGGACAAAAGAAACTTGCAGCCTATATTACCGATAATTATGATCAGGCTGTTTTTTTGACTGCCGCAAAGCTTGGCGAGGTAGTGGGGCTTAGTGAATCTACGGTTGTAAGATTCGCTTCAAAACTTGGTTACAAAGGTTTTCCTCAGTTTCATAAAGCACTTGAGGAACTTATATATACTGAGCTTGAAAAAAGTCAAAAAAAGACTATAAGTACTAACAGAACCAAAAAATCCAAGGTGCTTCGCAGTGTTATAGAATGTGATCTTGATAATCTTAAAACAACACTAGAGCAGATTAATCCGCAGACATTTGAAATGGCAGTAGATATAATAATGAATGCTGACCATATTTATGTGGTGGGTGTAAGAAATTGCGCTCCTGTAGCTCAGTTTTTGTATTTTTATCTGGCTATGATTTTTAAAAATGTACATCTTGTTCAGACCAGTAATATTACAGAGATGTTTGAACAAATCATACATGTTACGAAAAAAGATGTTGTAATTGGAATCAGTTTTCCGCGATATTCAATGAGAACACTTAAGACGATGGAATTTGCAAACAATAAAAAGGCGCAGGTAATAACACTTACTGACAGTGTGCATTCACCTATGAACCTTTATTCATCATGCAACCTTATTGCAAAAAGCAAAATGTCGTCAATCGTAGATTCAATGACAGCGCCTATTAGTGTTGTTAATGCAATTATAGCAGCGATTTCAATGCGGAAGAAGTCACAGGTTGTTAAGAATATAGAAACATTAGAAGCGGTTTGGGATGAATACCAATTCTATGAAAATGATGAAATCGATCATGTAGATGAGGCTATTAAGAACAAATACAAACCGATTGGTGAATTGAATTGAAAAAAGTGTATGTCATAGGGGGCGGAGCTGCCGGCATGATGGCGGCGATAACTTGCGCTGAATTTGCAGATGTTACAATTGTTGAGCACAACGAAAAACTGGGAAAGAAAATATATATAACAGGGAAGGGAAGATGTAACCTCACCAATAATTGCGATGCGCAAGATGTTATATCAAATACGATAAGAAATCCTAAATTTTTGTTTAGCGCTGTTTATGGTTTTGACAGCTATATGGTTATGGATTTTTTTGAAGGAATGGGGCTGAAATTAAAAACTGAGCGAGGCAAAAGAGTGTTTCCCGTATCGGATCATTCATCTGATGTTATAAAGACACTTCAAAAAGCACTGCATAATAGAGGCGTCAAAGTTCTACTAAACAAATCCGTTATTAATATTTTATGTAAAGATAACAAAGTTACGGGCATTGAGACGAATGATCATACAATATATGAAGCAGATGCCGTCATATTAGCATCCGGCGGAGCATCTTATCCATCAACGGGCTCGGATGGAAGCGGATATAAGCTGGCCGAAAAATGCGGACATACGATAAGCAGATTAACGCCTAGTCTTGTTGGTATAAAAACAAAAGAAGAATATGTTGCAAATATGGCAGGTCTGTCTTTAAAAAACATCAAAATGTCGGTTTATAATGGCGATAGAAAAGTTTTTGAAGATGTCGGAGAGATGCTTTTTACTCACACAGGAATCAGCGGCCCGTTGTGTCTTAGCGCAAGCTCTATAGCAAATGAGTCTTTATTTGAAAACGACTGTGACATTTATATTGATCTTAAATTTGCACTAAGTTACGATAAGCTTGATGAGAGAATTTTAAGAGATTGGCAAATGATTCCTAATAAAGAATTTAAAAATTCACTCAATAAATTGTTACCTTCAGCAATAATAGATGCCGTTATATTACAAAGCAAGATTAATCCTCAAAAGAAAGTACATGACATTAATAAAGAAGAAAGAAAGAGACTTTTGGAAACATTGAAGGGATTCAAGCTTACGAGCTGCGGTCTTTGCGGGTTTAAAGAAGCAGTTATTACAAGAGGAGGAATCTTAGTATCTGAAGTGGATCCTAATAAAATGCAGTCTAAAATTGTTAATGGACTGTATTTTGCGGGTGAAATATTAGATGTTGATGCGCTAACAGGTGGATTTAATCTTCAAATAGCGTTTTCAACAGGACACTTAGCAGGGCTGTATGCCGGAAAGGATGATTAATATGGTTAAGAATATAGCAATTGATGGACCGGCAGGGGCAGGGAAAAGCACAATAGCAAAACTTGCCGCAAAAAAACTTGGTTTAATTTATGTAGATACCGGTGCTATGTACCGCGCGGTGGGATTATATATTCTTGAAAATAATATTGATAAAGACTCTGAAGAAGAAGTTAGTAATGCAATAAAGAACATTAATATTTCTATAGAATATAAAGAAGGTAAGCAGATTGTGCTGCTTAATGAAAGAGATGTTAATGACTTGATAAGGCAAGAGGAGGTAGGAAATATTGCCTCCGTTACAAGTGCTTATCCTAAAGTAAGAGAACTATTATTGGATACACAAAGAAACTTAGCAAAAAAAAGAAGTGTAATAATGGACGGAAGGGATATAGGAACAACTGTATTACCTGATGCAGCTCTTAAGATTTACCTTACGGCAAGTGTTGAAAAGAGAGCGGATAGACGTTATAAACAGCTAAAATCACAGGGGACTGATGCTGATATTGAGCAAATTAAAAAAGATATAGCTCAAAGGGATTATCAGGACATGAATAGAGAGGTGTCACCTCTTAAGCAGGCTGATGATGCTGTTTATCTTGACACATCGGATATGACAATAGAAGTGGTTGTTAATGAAATACTTTCGTTATATGGGAAAGTGAGCTGATAATTTGAAAGTAACTGTAGCAAAGAGTGCCGGTTTTTGCTTTGGAGTTAAAACTGCTGTAGATGGACTTTATAATTTACTGGATAGTACAAATGAGAAAATATATACATTCGGGCCGATTATTCATAATGAAAACGTGATTTCGGATTTTTCGGATAGAGGTGTCAGAATTATAGACTCTCTTGATGAACTTAAGAAGATAAAGGGAGGTATTGTTGTAATTCGATCTCATGGCGTTGGAAAAGAAGTATATGATATTCTGGCAAGTAACAATATACAATATAAAGATCTAACTTGTCCTTTCGTAAAAAAAATCCATCATATTGTTAATAAAGCAGGTCAATCGGGGAGATTTGTCTTGGTTGCCGGAGACAGTAATCATCCTGAAGTTGCAGGAATTCTTGGATGGTGTGATTGTGACAGGATGGCAATTAACTCTCTTAAAGAGGCAAAAGAGTTTAGATACAATCACGATAAGCCGATAACAATGGTCTCGCAAACAACATTTAACCACAATAAATTTAAAGATATGGTTGAAATCATTACCAAAAAAGGGTATGATATGAATGTTATAGATACGATTTGTAACGCCACCGAGGAACGCCAAAGGGAAGCTAGAGAGCTTTCTTCAAACGTTGACACGATGCTTGTTGTTGGTAGTAGGAACAGTTCTAATACTCAGAAATTATTTGAGGTAGCAGGAGAAAATTGTTCTAAATCATATCTTATTGAATCATGGGATGATTTAGATCAGTCTGCTTTAAATGGCATTAATAGCGTAGGTATAACAGCAGGGGCTTCTACCCCAAATAAAATTATTGAGGAGGTTCAAAATAATGTCAGAAGAAAGTTTTGAACAAATGTTAGAAGATTCTTTTAAAACCATAAGAAACGGAGAAGTTGTTGAAGGCACTGTAATCGATGTTAAGCCGGATGAGATTATTCTCAATATAGGTTACAAGTCTGATGGAATTATTACACGTAATGAATATTCCAACGATTCAAATCTTGATCTTACAAGTGTAGCTTCGGTAGGCGACACTATGACAGCAAAGGTACTTAAGGTTAATGACGGAGAAGGACAGGTGCTCCTTACATATAAGAGATTACTTGCCGAAAAAGGAACAAAGCGTCTTGAAGAGGCATTTAACAATCAGGAAGTCCTTAGTGCTAAGGTTACTAAAGTACTTGATGGTGGACTTAGTGTAGTAGTGGATGAGGCTAAGGTTTTTATACCTGCAAGTCTTGTTTCCAATACATATGAGAAAGATCTTACTAAATACCAGGATCAGGAAATTGAATTTGTTATAAGTGAATTTAATCCGCGTCGTCGTAGAATAATAGGCGATCGTAAGCAGCTCATTGTTAAGAAACGCGCTCAGATGCAGCAAGAGCTTCTTGAGAAAATCCAAATTGGTGATGTTATAGAAGGCGTAGTTAAGAACATTACTGATTTTGGTGCATTTATTGATCTTGGCGGAGCTGATGGCCTGCTTCATATTTCTGAAATGTCATGGGGACGTATTGATAATCCAAAGAAACATTTCAAAGTAGGCGATAGTGTCAGAGTATTTATTAAAGAAATTAACGGAACTAAGATAGCGCTTAGTATGAAATTCCCCGATGAAAATCCTTGGAATGATGCAACACAGAAGTTTGCAGTGGGGAATGTTGTACAAGGTAAGGTCGCTAGAATGACTGATTTTGGCGCTTTTGTAGAGCTTGCACCGGGAATTGATGCACTTCTTCATGTTTCTCAGATAGCTAGAGAACATATAGGTAAGCCGTCTGATGTACTTCAGATTGGTCAAGATATTGAAGCTAAGATTGTAGACTTTAATATGGCTGACCGCAAGATTTCGCTCAGTATTAAGGCGCTTCTTCCGCCTGTAGAGGGTGAAGAAGAGGCAGAGACTGCGCAGGAGCCTGAAAATGTAGAGGCTGAGTCACAGGCGCAACCTGAGGAAAATACAACAGAAGAATAAAGTAAGAAATAGGGGGAGAGCGTATTGGCTGATTACGAACAATTCAAAAAAGATATTTATAATTTAACTAAGATTGATCTTAGTTCATATAAAGAAAAGCAGATGAAGCGTCGTATAGATACGCTTATTAACAAGAATGGCATTTCCAAATATGAGGAATATGTGGCGCTTATCAAACAAAACAAAGAGAAATTTGAGGAGTTTGTCAACTATCTTACTATTAATGTTTCTGAATTTTACAGAAATCCCGATCAATGGGAGCTTATGGATAAGGATATAATTCCTTCTCTTATTAAGCAATTCGGTAAGAATCTCAAGATATGGAGTGCTGCATGCTCAACCGGAGATGAGCCCTATTCTCTTGTAATGGCGTTATCAAAGCATATTCCCCTTAATCAGATTCGTATTAATGCGACTGATATAGATAAGCAAGTCATTGCTACAGCAAAAGTAGGACTATATTCGGAAAAAAGTATTGCTTCTGTACCGGATGAGTTCAAGAAGAAATATTTTACTAAGATTGGCGGATCGTATCAGATATCTGATGAGATTAAGAGTAGAGTTACTTTTAAAGAGCACAACTTACTAAAAGACCCATATCCGACTAAGCAACACATGATTGTATGCAGGAATGTTCTTATATACTTTACAGATGAAGCTAAAGATGAGATATTCCGTAAATATAATAATTCATTGGAAAAGGATGGGGTACTGTTTATAGGTTCTACAGAACAGATTGTTAATTATAAAGAGATAAATTTCAAAAGAGAACATTCATTTTTCTTTAGAAAAGTATAATTTAAGCGAGGATAATTTTCCTCGCTTTTTATTTTTGATTAAATTGATATTTTAGAATTGAATGAATATATTCACTAAGAGTATCTTTTAATTTGTCCTTAGAATCATTAAAGTCCATATAATATTCTTTGGATTCATAGTTGCATCTGAATACAGGCTCATATAATTTACCGGGATCAAATAAAAATAAAGAGTCTTTTTTTATGTAGCAATTTCTTACGTTACATTTTTGGCGATGAGATTTATCCGCGTAAACTGCTACAGATTTATGCATTGCCGTATCTTCATCCGGAAAATAATAATAATTTTTGTAATCTTTTATAAAATGCTTTAATTGATTTTGTTGCATTTTTATAGATAGGCTTAAAATATTAGAAGAGGCTTTAAAATAAATTTCGTTAGATAATTTGGATATCGGAATTGGCAAATCGTATTTGAGATTGAAGGTTAAAATTAATTCAGTTGATAATTTGCCGTCAATATCTTTGTATTCATTAATTTTATATGATAGAAGCGTTGAATAATCAAAAGTATCATAAAAAATATAAGTATATGCAAGAATATCTACAAGTAATGTCATATTGCATACATCTTCTAAATTATGCAGGATTAAACAATCAAATAATGAACCGTCACTGCTTTTTATATAGTCATAGTATACGTTTATAAGTTCTTTGCCGTTATAAATGTCGTCTCGTATTATAGAAAGAAATGATTCGAGAGTTTTTTGTTTGTAATTTTCGACAGAAAGTATTTTGGGTACGGTTTTTAATTGCTTAAGGATGTCAAGATGATTTATAACGGGAACCGTAATGTTATAATTTTTGCATCTTTTCTTAATAAATGGCATATCAAATCGGTAGCCGTTAAATGAGATTAAAGTTTCCTTATTTTCTATATATTCGCAGAAATATTTTAATAATTCGGGTTCGTTATCAGGGGTTTCTGCGAATAATTGAATACTCTTAAAACCGGATGGTGTTCTTATGGCCATTCCAATTAAATAGACAAATGATTTGTCAGGAGAAAGACCTGTGGTTTCTATATCAAAAAAAACACTGCCTGAAGTAAAAATTGAGTCTAATAATTGACTGCTTTTTGTTATTTTGTGATCTTTTGTTATTATTTTCATGTTTAATACCTATAAAAATTAAATAAAGGATAGTATCCAACAGGGGCGGATTGATTAAGCATTGTAAATATTATATCTAAAATAATGACATTTATTATATTAAACTTAAAAAAATTACGATATTTTATTATATTATACCGGATGTATGTTATAATACGAAATAGTGGTTATTTCTAGTAAAATGACCGTTTTAAGGTTTTATTACGTAACCAATAATATATTTTATAGAAAGTGGGGATAGAAAATGGGCCCTGGTACTTTTAAAGGTGGAGTACATCCTTATGATGGCAAAGAGCTTTCTAAGGATCAGCCGATAACAGATTATTTGCCCAAAGGTGACTTGATTTATCCATTATCACAGCACATTGGTGCACCTGCCACACCTATTGTAGAAGTTGGTGATGAAGTGCTGGTTGGACAGAAAATCGCTGAAGCAGGCGGTTTTGTTTCTGCGCCAATTTACGCATCAGCTTCCGGTAAGGTCAAGGCTATCGCACCTCATCGTGTAGTTGTGGGAGATATGGTTAATTCAATTGTTATTGAAAATGACGGGCAGTTTAATTCAGTTGAGTTTCAAAAAACAGAGGATATTGATGCTCTTAGCAAAGATGAGATAATATCAAAAATTAAAGAAGCGGGCGTAGTAGGAATGGGAGGCGCCGGCTTCCCAACGCATGTTAAACTCTCGCCAAAAGATCCGGATAAAATTGAATATGTAATAGGTAATTGCGCAGAATGCGAGCCTTATCTTACATCGGATTATAGAAGAATGCTTGAAGAACCTGATAAGCTTGTAGAAGGCATGAAGATTATACTTAAGCTTTTTGACAATGCGCAGGGTGTATTAGGCGTTGAAGATAATAAGAAAGATTGTATCAAAAAGCTTGAAGAACTTACAAAAGATGAACCGAGAATTTCGGTTATGGCACTTCCCACTAAATATCCGCAGGGTGGTGAAAGACAGTTGATTTATGCTGTTACGGGACGTGCAATTAATTCTAAAATGCTTCCGGCAGATGCAGGTTGTATAGTGGATAATGTAGATACTATTGTATCAATTTATAGAGCAGTTAAGTTGGGACGCCCGCTTATGCACAGAATTGTCACTATTACAGGTAAGGCTATAAATAATCCGGCTAATTATAACATTTGCATTGGCACAAATTATTCTGAATTAATAGAAGCAGCCGGTGGTTTCAATGGACAACCTGAAAAGATTATTTCAGGTGGACCAATGATGGGATTTTCATTGTTTTCTATGGATATTCCTACCACAAAAACAACTTCAGCCCTTTTATGCATGACTGAAGATGAGGTTGCTGCAAATACGCCAAGTAATTGTATCAATTGCGGAAGATGCCTAGAGGCTTGTCCTGAGATGCTTGTACCATCAAGGCTGGCTGATTTTGCGGATAATAAGGCGATGGAACCATTTGAAGAATGGAATGGAATGGAATGTATTGAGTGCGGAAGCTGTAGCTATGCCTGTCCGGCAAAGCGCAATCTTGCTCAATCCATTAAATCCCTTAAGAAGACTATCATTGCAAGTAAGAGAAAAAAATAGAAAGAGGTGGATTTAATTGAACGAGCTCTTTAATGTATCGTCATCGCCGCATATTCGTGATAATATGACAACTCAGAAGATAATGCTTCTCGTCATTATTTCTCTTTTGCCGGCGACTATATTTGGAATATTTAATTTTGGCCCTAGAGCACTGCTGTTAATTGTAGTTACAATTGCAACATGTGTTATCAGTGAGCTGTTATTTAACAAGATTACACATAAACCGTCAACTATTGGTGATTTAAGTGCAGTAGTAACAGGACTTCTTCTTGCACTTAACCTTCCACATACATTACCTGTATATCAGGCTATTCTTGGTGGAGTATTTGCTATAGTTGTTGTCAAAATGTTATTTGGCGGACTTGGGCAAAACTTTATGAATCCTGCGCTTGGAGCCAGATGCTTTTTGCTCATATCCTTTACAAGCAATATGACAAGCTTTACATATGATGGAGTAACCGGTGCGACACCGCTTGCTCAGATTAAAGAAGGCGGATCATATGATACTATGGCATTGTTCTTAGGTAAGCATGCCGGAACAATCGGAGAGACATCTATTATATGCCTTTTGATCGGCGCAATTATTCTTGTTGCATTTGGAATAATTGATTTAAGAATACCGGGAACATATCTTATAACATTTGTAATTTTTATAATACTCTTTAGTGGGCATGGACTTGATGGAACATATATTGTAGAAGAACTTTGCTCAGGTGGTATTATCCTTGGTGCATTTTTCATGGCTACCGACTATGTTTCTTCGCCGATTACGCCTAAGGGTAAGATTGTTTTCGGAATTTTATTAGGATGTCTTACCGGAATATTTAGAATTTTCGGTGCATCTGCAGAAGGTGTATCATATTCAATTATTTTTGCTAATATGTTTGTGCCGCTTATAGAAAAATATACCCTGCCGAATGCATTTGGTGTTATTAAAAAATCTAAAAAGGAGGCGAAGGCAAGTGAATAAAGCAGTAGTAAAAGATGCTATGATTCTTACAATTATTACACTTATCGCAGGACTTCTTTTAGGATTTGTACATGAAATAACATTAGAGCCAATTGCGCTTGCTAATTATAATATCCAGCAGAATGCATATAGAGAGGTGTTTGCTGATGCTGATAGTTTTGAAGAAGTCGAAGATTTTGACAGTGAAGAAGCTACGTCCTTAATATCAGCCGATTTTCCTGATGATACCATCGATGGATTGGTTTCTGCAAATGATGCAGATGGAAATTTGATGGGATATGTAATAACGATTACTTCATCAGCCGGATATGGCGGAGATATTACGTTATCTATTGGTATGCAAATGGATGGTACGCTTAATGGATATTCCATTACCAGTATTTCCGAAACTGCAGGCCTTGGTATGAAAGCGAAGGAAGAGGCGTTCTACTCACAGTTTGAAGGCATAAATGAAACATATTTGGAAGTTACTAAAACCGGTTCAACATCAAGCGCTGAAATTGATGCTATAAGTGGTGCCACTATCACATCAAAAGCTGTTACTTACGCGGTAGATGCCGGTATTGAATATTTCAATACTAATCTTTCGGAAGGGGGCAGTGAGAATGAATAAATGTATAGAAAGACTTACAAATGGTCTTGTTAAAGAAAACCCAACATTTGTACTTATGCTGGGCTTATGTCCGACACTTGCGGTAACTACTTCAGCGATTAATGCTATAGGTATGGGACTTTCTACGACCGTCGTATTATTATTTTCAAATATTATTATTTCTATTCTTAGAAATATTATACCAAACAGAGTGAGAGTTCCTGCATTTATCGTTATAGTTGCTACACTTGTTACTGTGGTACAGTTCCTTCTTGAAGGGTATTTACCTTCACTTTATGCATCACTTGGAATTTATATACCGCTTATCGTTGTTAACTGTATAATTTTAGGTCGTGCAGAAAGTTATGCGTCTAAAAACTCTGTCTTAACATCAGCTTTTGATGGAATTGGTATGGGAATCGGATTCACATTTGGATTAACATGCATAGGTATAGTCAGAGAAATTTTAGGTGCCGGTCAATTGTTTGGATTTCAGATTCTTCCGTTGGCAGAGGATGGTAAAATAGGATTTACGCCTATTACGATTTTTGTGCTTGCACCCGGTGCATTTCTTGTATTGGGATTCTTAGTTGCGCTTATGAATGTTATCAAGGCATCATTTGCACGTAAGGGTAAGCCGCTTGCTTCTAATCAAGGCTCCATAGAAGGTAATGGTGTTGCAGAGGCTATTACAAAAGAAATGCAAAGTAAGACCAAAGAAATTGAGACAAAACAGAGCGTTTTGGATACTAATGAAGTAAAAAAAGAAACTGTTAAAAGCAATATAGATGGACAAGGTGGTGATAAGTAATGAAAGATGCGATTTTATTGGCCATTAGTGCTGCAATTGTTAATAACGTTGTACTTAGCCAGTTCCTTGGATTGTGTCCTTTTATTGGTGTATCAAAGAAAGTAGATACTGCTGCCGGAATGGGTGGCGCAGTTATCTTCGTAATTACACTTTCATCACTGGTTACAAGTATTATTAATAAGTTTATTTTAATACCGTTTGATCTTACATATCTTCAGACGATAGTATTTATATTGGTAATAGCTGCATTAGTACAGTTTGTTGAGATGTTTCTTAGAAAGCAAATTCCTCCGCTTTATGATTCGCTTGGAGTATATTTGCCTTTGATTACTACTAACTGCGCTGTACTTGGTATTGCTCTTACCAATGTTCAGAATAACTACAGCATTGGAATTAGTGTGCTTAGCGGTTTCGCAACTGCAGTAGGATTTACACTTGCTATAGTTATTCTTGCAGGTATCAGAGAAAAAATCGAGTATAATGATATTCCGACACCGTTTAGAGGTTCGGCGATTGTCCTGGTCACATCCGGGCTTATGGCTATAGCTTTTTGCGGTTGGTCAGGTGTTATTTCAATATAGGAGGGCGAAGAGATGAGTGTTACAGCTATTATAATCGCCGCCGTTTTGGTTGCAGTAGTTGGTATTGCTATAGGTTTTTTCTTAGGTTTTGCCAGCGAAAAATTCAAGGTGGAGGTTGATCCAAAAGAAGAAGCAGTGCTTGATGTCTTGCCCGGAAATAACTGCGGTGGTTGTGGATTTGCCGGTTGTTCTGGACTTGCAGCTGCTATTGCTAAGGGAGAGGCTGCAGTATCGGCTTGTCCTGTAGGAGGCGAGAGCGTTGCTGCTAAAATTGGCGAGATTATGGGCGTCGAGGCTGAGAGCGGAGATAAATTAGTTGCCTTTGTTAAATGTGCAGGAGATTGCGATAAAGCAAAGATTAACTATAATTATTATGGTTCTCAAGTATGCGGAATGATGGAGTTTGTTCCGGGCGGCGGTCCTAAAAAATGTGATTTTGGATGCTTGGGTTATGGCGAATGCGTAGATGCATGCCCGTTTGATGCTATTCATGTTGTTAACGGAGTTGCAGTTGTAGATCCACAGGAGTGTAAAGCTTGCGGTAAGTGCGTGGATGCATGTCCTAAGAATTTAATAGAGCTTATTCCGCAGAAGATGAAATACAGAGTTCATTGTGTGAATGAGAACAAGGGCAAAGAAGCGATGTCAGCCTGTGACGTAGTATGTATTGGATGCAAAATTTGTGAAAAAGAATGCCATTTCGATGCTATTAAAGTTGAAAATAATTTTGCGCATATTGATTACGATAAGTGTAAGAATTGCGGATTGTGTGCAAAGAAATGTCCTAAAAAGATAATATATTAAAAAAGCGCAAAATAGAACCGACCCCCAAAAGTTAGAACATATAATCTAACGAGGGGAGGTCGGTTTTTTTATAGCTAAATAATATTTTCTAATCAACCCAAGCTCGTATGCGGTATGTTGCACCGATGTCATCGCATATTTTTTGGCATTGTGCCTCATCTGATTTGCTGATGGTTGTATCTACAGTAGTCATTATTACTTCAGGAATATATTTCGTACAGTCTTTGGCAAAAGATAACATTGCATCAAATGATTTATCGCCGAATTTACTTTTAACCAAATCATGGTATTCTTTCGCATTGGGAGTGTTTAATGAGATGGATACACAATCTATAAGATTAGCAAATTCTGAAGCGATTTTTCGATTGTTAACAAGGTCGCCAAGACCATTGGTGTTAAGTCGAAGTTTATTTTTAAAATTATTTTTAAGATATTTTGCCACTGTTAGCATAACATCTAAAGCTTCGGTCGGTTCTCCAAAACCGCAAAAGACTATATCGTCGTATTTACTTAAGTCGTAATTGGCAAATTCAGCAATAATTTCATCCGCAGTGGGTTCTTTTTCAAGCCATAAGCTTTTCGATTCGCCTACATGGTCTGTATTTTGCCTAAGACAAAATGTACAGGCACAGGGACATTTGTTTGTAAGATTTACATATAAATTGTTGTGTACTTTGTATATAAGTTCCATACTTTACCATCCTTTATTTTAGTTTGTATAAATATTCTTCAAAACATACTCCGTCAGTAAGAGGCAGATTAAGCTCTACAGAACGCTGGATACATTTTTTTATAAATGATGATGCTTTGGTGACAGATTCTTTAAAATCAACACCATTAACTGCATCAGCAGCAATAATAGCAGAAAAGATATCTCCGGTGCCTGAACGAGATTCTCCGATTTTATGTGTGCGAATAATTCGAGGTTCTTTCTGCTTCCAGTAGCAGTAGTTTGCTACAAAGCTTCTTTGCGGGATACCGGTAATAACAATTTTCTCGGGTCCCATGTCAAAGAGCTTTTCTACTATTACCTTGAGTTCTCTTGATGTCCAGCTGTTTTTATAGGGAGTATCTGTTAAGATACAGGCTTCGGTAATGTTTGGAGTCAAGATATGAGCATATTTTACAAGAGTTTTCATTTCTTGACATAATGCAGGTGTGTAGGTCGCATATGGTCGCCCGTAATCACCCATAACCGGATCAATTATGATTATACCGTCTTCTTTGATAAATCTGTTAAAGAAATCTCTGACTATTCCTATTTGTTTTTCGGAGCCTAAAAATCCGGAGCATATTCCATCAAATTTAAGACCGAGTTTTTCCCATTCACGCATATAAGTTCGCATTCGGTTGGAATAATCATCGAAATAATAGCTTTTAAAGCCGGTGTGATTTGAAAAAATAGAAGTAGGTAGTGGACAGCACTGTATGCCCATAACTGAAATAATAGGCAGAGCAACTGCTGTTGAACATTTTCCAAATCCTGATATGTCATTAATTAATGCGATTTTTTTCTGGATATTATGATCTGCCATGATTCTTCCTCCTACTGTAAACGTTAACATACCACTATTATAGGTAAAATGCAAGAAATCTTAGTTAAAATGG
>CAJOPM010000017.1 GCA_905236225.1 uncultured Eubacterium sp. | reverse complement strand
GATGCGCAGGGATTTGCACATGAAATATGTCAGCTAAAGCTGACGCAAATCCCGCGCCAAGTCTCGCGAGCGAGACTTGAATAAGGAGATAAGATTGAGCGATAAAGTTAAAGAGATATGTGAGGTTATAAACCAGAGAGTTATTGCAAAAGATATATACAGTTTGCAACTTAAGACTGATAAGATAGCAAAGAATGCAAAGAGCGGACAGTTTGTTTCGCTCTATTGTAGCGATATGAGCAGAATTCTTCCAAGACCTATTAGTATTTGTGATGTAGATAAGAGTGATGGAACATTACGTTTGGTATATCGGGTTGTTGGCGAAGGAACCGAAGAATTTTCACATCTTAGACCTCATCAGGAAGTAGTTGTAATAGGACCTTTAGGGAACGGATATCCTGATAGAGATCAGGATAAAAGAGCTTTCGTAGTTGGAGGAGGTCTGGGAATACCGCCTATGCTATACCTGGCAAAGAGCCTTAAGTGTGACAAGAACATTGTCTTAGGATATAATAGGGAACTGTTTTTGCTTGATGAATTTAACGGACTCGGAGATTTGTATATATCAACAGATGACGGAAGCTGCGGAACAAAAGGTAATGTTATAGATGCCATCAAGGAGAATGCATTAAAAGGTGATGTGATATATGCATGTGGTCCTATGCCAATGTTAAGAGCAATCAAAGCATATGCGCTTGAGCATAATATAGATTGTTATATTTCTCTTGAAGAGAGGATGGCTTGCGGAATAGGAGCCTGTCTTGGGTGTGTATGTAAATCTTCAAAAAAAGATGAACATACCAATGTCAATAACAAGAGAATATGCACACAAGGTCCGGTGTTCTTAGCAGAGGAGGTGCAGATTTGAATACGCAGATAGACATAGCACAAGTTACGTTTAAAAATCCGATAATGACCGCCTCGGGAACTTTCGGGTCAGGAGAAGAATATAGCGAATTTGTTGATTTAAACAGGCTTGGAGCTGTTGTTACCAAGGGAGTATCTGCCGTGCCGTGGGAAGGAAATGCACTTCCTAGAATTACGGAAACCAAAAGCGGAATGTTAAATGCTATAGGTCTTCAGAATCCGGGCGCAGATTTGTTTATTAAAAGAGATATACCGTTCCTAAAAAAATATGACACGAGGATAATAGTAAATGTATGCGGTCATACTCAAAAGGAGTATCTTGATTGCATAGAAAAGCTTAACGAAGCAGATATTGATATGTATGAAATCAATATCTCATGCCCTAACGTTGAAAAAGGCGGGCTCTCATTTGGAACTGATCCCGTTTTGGTCGAACAGATAACAAAGAATATAAAAAAAATATCAAGACGTCCGATTATCATGAAGCTTACGCCAAATGTTACAGATATCAAAGAGATTGCAAAAGCAGCAGAAAATGGCGGAGCAGATGCGATATCTTTAATAAACACCATTACAGGAATGAAGATAGATGTAGAGAAGAGATGTTTTGAACTCGCCAATAAGACCGGAGGACTATCGGGGCCGGCTATTCATCCTGTTGCCGTAAGGATGGTGTATGAAGCAGCAAGCGTTGTATCTATTCCAATAATAGGAATGGGCGGTGTGGCTACAGCTAAAGATGCGCTTGAGATGATACTTGCCGGAGCAACTTGTGTATCGGTAGGTACTGCTAATTTTATGGATCCGTATACAACAACTAATATAATAGACGGAATAGAAGATTATATGAAAAGACATAACATAGAAGATATAAAGAGTTTGATTGGACAGGTTAAATAGATGGAGGATATGATGAGCGATTACAAGAATAAGTTTATTGAGTTTATGGTTGATTGTAATGTCCTTAAATTCGGGGACTTTGTTACTAAGAGTGGCAGACAGACACCATTTTTTATTAATACAGGTTTTTATACATCCGGAAAAGATCTTATTGGATTGGGCGAGTATTATGCGCGAGCAATAAATGAAAAATTTGGACTTGATTTTGATATATTATTTGGACCTGCATACAAGGGGATTCCGCTCAGTGTTGCTACATCTATGCAGATTAGTACTTTATACAACAAAGAAATAAAGTATTCGTCTAACAGAAAAGAAGTAAAAGATCACGGTGATAAGGGAATACTTTTGGGAAGTCCCATAAAAGACGGTGATAAGGTACTTATTATAGAAGATGTCACTACAGCAGGCACATCCATTGCAGAAACTCTCCCTATAATAAAAGCACAGGCTGATGTAGAGGTTGTAGGTCTTATAGTATCTGTTGACAGAATGGAGAAGGGGCAAGGAGACAAGAGTGCCTTATCGGAAATTAAGGAAAAATACGGATTTGATGTATATCCTATAGTTACTATGCAACAGGTGATTGATCATCTGTATAACAAGCCGTATAAAGGACAAATTATTATAGATGATGAGATTAAAGAAAGAATAGATAAATATTACGAACAGTATGGCGCTAAGTAGGAGATAATAAGGTGAGTAGAAAGCATAGTAGAAGGCGCGGAGTTTACGTTTTGTGGTTTGTACTATATACAGCGGTTCTTATATATTTCTTGTTTTTTGCTGAAAAATTTGGGAGAGGTACGGTTAATTCTGATTATCATTACAACTTAACATTGTTTAATACTATTAAGCTATATGTAAAAGGGGTAGATGCTGTCGGTTTTTGGATCAGCTTTTTAAACATCGCAGGTAACATTATAGCATTTGTCCCCTTTGGAGTATTGGTTCCCGCTATTTTTGTTAAGAGACTTAAGAGCTTTCCTACTGTGTTGCTTTTGGGCTTTCTTTTGAGTCTTGGTGTTGAGGTTGTCCAGCTATTGACAAGAGTGGGAACTTTTGATGTGGATGATGTATTGCTTAATACTATCGGTGTGGCGTTGGGTTATGTTGTATATTTAATAGAACATTATATAAGATTTGGCCGCCGATAGATAATCGTATACATATATAAGGAGATGACATGGCAAAGATAAAGCGTAGAGGACGCCCTAAATATAAATTTACCAAAAAAAAGGAGTCGCTTTGGGGAATCATAGCGATGGCATGTAGTATTGTAGCCTTGATTGTATTTATAGCAGCAGTCGTTGTATCGGTATCTTGCGCCGGAGAAGCAGATATTTATAATGGATCCCGTGGAATGCTGGCATTGTTGTTTTCAATTGCAGCATTGGTCCTGGGAATGGAAGGGCTTAGACAAAGAGATACATACAAGTTGTACTCGACAATAGGAACCTTTGCGGGGCTGATTTTGACGATATGTTTTATAATAATATATCTTACCGGCATTTTATTCTAAGGAGATATATATGAGAATAGGAACAGGGTATGATGTCCATAGGTTGACTCCTTCGAGGAAATTAATCCTTGGCGGCGTAGAAATTGATTATGATTATGGACTTTTGGGACACTCAGATGCGGATGTGTTGTTGCATGCTGTTATGGATGCATTATTAGGAGCAGCCGCGCTGGGCGATATAGGTCTTCATTTTCCGGATAGTGACGATAAGTATAAAGGAGCATCAAGTCTTGGGTTATTGGAATGCGTCGCGAAAATTTTGTCAGATAACGGGTGGAGAGTAGAAAATATCGATGCGACAATTATAGCGCAAAGTCCTAAATTAAGACCATATATTGATAAGATGAGGAATAATATTGCAGCAGCACTTAAAGTTGATATAAGCTGCATTAATGTTAAAGCGACTACTGAAGAAGGTCTTGGGTTCACAGGTAATAAGGAAGGCATAGCTGCTCAGGCGGTATGTCTTATAGAGAAGAAGGAGAATTGAGCAAATGAAGATATACAATACGCTTACCAAAACCAAAGAAGAACTTAAAACAATAGAACCGGGTAAAGTGCGTATGTATGTATGCGGACCTACAGTATATAATTACATACATATCGGAAATGCCAGGCCTATGATAGTCTTTGATGCATTCAGAAGATTTCTTGAATACAAGGGCTATGAAGTATATTATGTATCTAATTTTACCGATGTAGACGATAAGATAATAAAACGTGCTATAGAGGAGAATAAGACGCCCGAGGAAGTTGCAGAATTTTATATAAAGGCGTGCCGTGAAGATATGAAAGGGCTTAATATCAAAGAAGCTACGTTTTCACCCAGAGCCACTATGGAAATGGATGGAATCATAGAAATGATTCAGACTCTCATAGATAAGGGCTATGCATATGTAGTAAGCGATGGCACGGTTTACTATGAGACGGACAAATTTTCAGACTATGGTAAGCTTTCACACAAGAATATAGAGGAACTTCAAGCAGGACACAGAGATATTAAGGTGACCGGAGAAGAGAAGAAAAAAAGTACGGATTTTGTTTTGTGGAAGCCCAAAAAAGACGGAGAGCCTTATTGGGATTCGCCTTGGTGCAAAGGCAGACCCGGATGGCATATAGAGTGCTCATGCATGGCTAAGGCTTATTTAGGAGATGGAATTGATATACATGCCGGTGGAGAGGATCTTATTTTCCCGCATCATGAAAATGAAATAGCACAAAGCGAGGCAGCTAACGGTGTGACATTTTCAAAATATTGGATGCATAACGGTTTCCTTAATATTAATAACCACAAGATGTCAAAGTCGGCCGGAAATTTCTTTACTGTAAGAGAAATTGCAGAAAAATATGACCTCAAGGTTCTAAGATTTTTCATGCTATCGGCTCATTACAGAAGTCCGCTTAATTTTTCGGATGATCTTATGGAGGCGGCAAAGAGAGGCCTTGAAAGAATAGTTACTGCAGCAGACAACCTTCGTTTCCTTCTTGAAAATGCCGAAGACAGGGAATTATCTGATATAGAGAGCGAGAATCTTAAGAAGGCAAATAAGTATAGCGTAAAGTTTGATGAAGCTATGAGTGATGATGCGAATAGTGCAGATGCTATATCCGCTATATTTGAATTGGTTAAATTTGCTAATTCTACAGCTGATAAGAAAAGCAGCATATCATATATCAAAGAACTGATCAGTCAAATTGAGACATTATGCAATGTCTTGGGAATCGAGGTAAAAAGCGAAGATGAGATACTCGATGAGGATATCGAGGCACTTATTATGCAAAGGCAGCAGGCAAGGAAAGAGAAAAACTTCGCACGTGCAGACGAGATAAGAGATATGTTACTTGAAAAAGGTATTATATTAGAAGATACCAGACAGGGAGTCAAATGGAAGAGAGCCTAAATAATAATATTCTTGAGTATTTCGGTATAGAGAAGAAGAATATAAACACCTATTCTGCGCTAACGCTTGCATATATAGGCGATGCAATATTCGATCTGGTGATAAGAAGTATTATTGTAGGACGTGGCAATACTAAACCTGCAAAGCTTCACTATAAGGCAAGCCGGATAGTTAAGGCATCATCGCAGGCACTTATGATAGAAGCAATTAAGGAGCAGTTAAGTGAAGAGGAAATTTCTATATATAAAAAGGGTTTAAATGCCAAACCTGCAACTACTGCAAAGAATGCCTCTTACAAAGAATACAGAAAGGCAACCGGATTTGAAACCTTGCTGGGATACTTATATCTAAACGGTAATATGAGCAGGATATATGAAATAACAAAACTTGCATTGGAGACGATAGATGAGTAATCAAGAAGAAAATCAAGGACTAATAGAGGGGAGAAATGCTGTGCTTGAAGCGCTTAGAGCTAATCAAAGCATTGATAAGATACTTATATTAGATACAGATACGCAGGGCGCCCTTAAGACTATTATAAAAACAGCAAGACAACAGGGCGTGCCATTTCAAAAAGTACCTAAAGAAAGACTCAATGCCTTATCTTCAACAGGCAAACATCAGGGCGTTATGGCGTATGTTTCTGCTTATGAGTATACCTCGGTTGATGATATTGTAGATGGCGCTATTTCGCAAGGAAAGAAACCGTTTTTATTTTTACTTGATGGAATAGATGATCCGCACAATCTGGGAGCTATTATAAGAACTGCAAATATGGCAGGAGCTGATGGAGTGGTTATTCCAAAGAGGAGAGCAGTTCATCTTACGGCAACAGTTGTTAAGGCGTCGGCCGGTGCTATTAACTATACACCTGTAGCAAAGGTGACAAATATGGCAAGTACAATAGATTCTCTTAAAGAGAAAGGAATGTGGTTTGTCTGTGCCGATCTTAATGGCGATAGTATGTATGATTTGGACTTGTCAGGATCAATTGGATTGGTAATAGGTTCGGAAGGTGAAGGTGTCAGCAGACTGGTAAGAGAAAAATGCGATATGGTTGCTACTATACCGACCATGGGCGATATAGACTCGCTTAATGCATCGGTTGCTGCCGGTATTTTGGGTTTTGAGATAGCAAGACAGAGAACGAAATAATAAGAAAATGAAAGAATATGCGAGTAAACGTGAGAATTTGAGTATAAAATGACGCGTTTACTCGCTTTTTTGATGTTGCGAAAAGACCATATAAAAATTAATATACTCTCTAGTGGTTAGCACTCGTGCCACATGAGTGCTAGTAAAAATAAAGGAGGAATCTTGACTATGAAGTTAACACCATTAGGAGACAGAGTTGTCTTAAAGCAATTAGAAGCAGAAGAAGTTACCAAGGGTGGTATTATATTAGCAACAGCAGCACAGGAGAAACCGCAGCAGGCACAGGTTGTTGCAGTAGGCCCCGGAGGAGTTGTTGATGGTAAAGAAGTTACTATGCAGGTTAAAGAAGGACAAAATGTTATATATTCTAAATATGCTGGAACAGAAGTTAAGCTTGAGGGCGAGGAATATATTATTGTAAAGCAGAGCGACATTTTAGCAGTCGTAGAATAATTAAAAGAGAGGTAAATTAAAATGGCAAAGGAAATTAAATATGGCGCAGATGCCAGAGCAGCCCTTGAGGCAGGCGTAGATAAACTTGCTGATACAGTAAGCGTAACATTAGGACCTAAAGGAAGAAACGTAGTACTTGACAAGACATACGGAACACCGCTTATTACCAATGACGGTGTAACAATCGCAAAAGAGATTGAACTTGAAGATCCATTTGAAAACATGGGTGCACAGCTTGTTAAAGAGGCTGCTACAAAGACTAATGATGCAGCAGGTGATGGTACTACAACAGCTACAGTTCTTGCAAGAGCAATGATAAAAGAAGGTATGAAGAACTTAGCAGCCGGTGCTAATCCTATTA
The DNA here is from genome assembly GCA_905236225.1 of uncultured Eubacterium sp. Lineage (GTDB taxonomy): Bacteria > Bacillota > Clostridia > Lachnospirales > Lachnospiraceae > Eubacterium_C. Next base: position 3,197 of record CAJOPM010000017.1, on the reverse strand, counting down.
TAATGAGAAGAGGTATGAGAAAGGCTACTGCTGTTGCAGTTGATTCTATTGCTAAGATGAGCCAGTCTGTTGATGGAAAGAATCACATTGCTAAGGTTGCAGCTATTTCAGCCGGTGATGAAGAAGTAGGACAGCTTGTTGCTGACGCTATGGAAAAAGTTTCTAACGATGGCGTTATTACAATAGAAGAGTCTAAGACAATGCAGACAGAGCTTGATGTTGTTGAGGGTATGCAGTTTGATAGAGGATACATTTCAGCATACATGGCTACTGATATGGAAAAGATGGAAGCTAATCTTGAGAATCCATATGTTCTTATTACTGATAAGAAGATTAGTAATATTCAGGAACTTCTTCCTATCCTTGAGCCCTTAGCTCAGTCAGGAAAGCAGCTTCTTATTATTGCTGAAGATATTGATGGAGATGCTCTTACAACTCTTATTCTTAATAAACTTCGCGGAACCTTTAACGTAGTAGGTGTAAAGGCACCCGGATATGGTGACAGAAGAAAAGAGATGCTTAAAGATATTGCTATTTTAACCGGTGGTGAAGTAATTTCTTCTGAGCTTGGAATGGAGCTTAAGGAAGCTACACTTGAGCAGCTCGGACAGTGTAAATCAGCTAAAATCCAGAAAGAAAATACAATCATCGTTGATGGTGAAGGAAATAAGGCTGATATTGATGCAAGAATTGCACAAATCAGAGCTGAACTTGATAATACAACTTCAGAATTCGATAAAGAAAAACTGCAGGAAAGACTTGCAAAACTCGCCGGCGGCGTAGCTGTCATCCGTGTAGGAGCAGCAACTGAGGCTGAGATGAAAGAGAGCAAGTTAAGACTTGAAGATGCGCTTGCAGCAACAAAGGCAGCTGTAGAAGAAGGCATCATCGCAGGTGGTGGATCTGCATATGTTCATACAACCAAGGATGTAGAAAAATTAATCGAGACTCTTGAAGGTGATGAGAAGACAGGTGCTAATGTAATACTTAAAGCACTTGAGGCACCGCTTTATAATATAGCAGCTAATGCCGGACTGGAAGGCTCAGTTATAATCAACAAGGTTAAAGAGTCTAATATCGGAATGGGATACAATGCAGCTACAGAAGAATATATTGACATGGTTAAGGGTGGAATTCTTGATCCTGTAAAGGTAACAAGAACAGCACTTCAGAATGCTACATCGGTGGCATCAACACTCCTTACTACTGAGTCAGTAGTTGCAAATATAAAAGAGCCCGAGCCAGCAATGCCCGCAGGTGGCGCAGGAATGCCCGGAATGATGTAAAATACGAAATCTTGGGACTGCTCGAATTGAGCAGTCCTTTTGTTATTGTGGAGATTATGAATTATGGACAGGCCAATATTAAAAAACAAGATATATTTATATTTGACGGAGTTTTTTGCCGGAATGTCGGTAATGGCTGTAGAATTAGGCGCAAGTCGGTTGCTTGCGCCATATTTTAGTTCGTCGCAAATTGTTTGGACGATTATAATTGGAACGATTATGATAGCCATGGCACTCGGAAACCTTTATGGCGGGAAAAAATCCGACAAGGATCCTAATCCGGACAAATTATATGCAAGAATTATAGTCGCTGCAATTTGGATAGCTGCTATTCCTGTTGTCGGCAAATATATTATTGTATTAATATCCGGAGTACTCATAGTAACAATTAGCAATAATCTTTTGATTATTGCAGCATTTTTGGCGTGCATGATCATATTTGTTTTTCCGCTTTTTTTGCTTGGCACAGTGACGCCATCACTTGTTAAATTTACGGTAGACAGTCTTGAAGATAGCGGCAGTATAGTAGGAAGGCTTAATGCAAGCAATACAATAGGAAGTATTATAGGAACTTTTGTGCCGACTTTTATTAGTATACCGGCAGTCGGAACAGCTATTACATTTTTGATTTTTGCGGCGATATTGATAGTGTTATGCATCATCTATTTTTTTAGCGCCGGCTTAAATATTAAAAGGAATAAGAAAATACCAGTAGCAATAGCTTTATTTATTGTATGCGCAATATTTGGACATGACGCAAGCTTTGCTTTTTGGCAGGATGAACTTACCTATGAGGGAGAGTCTGTATATAATTATTTGCAGGTGTATGAGGACGATAGTAAGGTTGTGCTCTCTACAAATGTTTTATTTGGGACACAGTCAGTGTACGTCAAAGAAGAAGGACCTACCGGTTTGTATTATGACAGCGCTATGGCATCTTTGTATATGGCCGGCGTTTCTCAAAAATCAAATTTAGACGTGCTCATCTTGGGAAATGGATCGGGGACATTTTCAACTCAGTCTAAAAGGTATTTTGATAATCTAAACGTCACAGGTGTGGAAATTGATGAGAAAATTAGCGATCTTGCGGGTGAATACTTTGAGTTATCTGAAGATGACCGTATAATAACTTATGACGGAAGAGCTTATCTTAATGCCGACAATAACAAATATGATGTTATAATGGTAGATGCCTATAAGGATATTACAATACCTTTTCAGATGTCATCGCAAGAATTCTTCATGTTAGTAAGAGATCATCTTAAAGATGACGGGGTAATGGTTGTTAATATGAATATGACCAGCAACGAAGAGGGAAATATTAGTCAATATATAGAAGATACTATAGCTTCTGTTTTTGAAAATGTTTATGTTTCGGATGTTGAAGGGACTACAAATACTGAATTATTTGCCTCAACTGATAACGAGATTTTAAACACGCTTAATAAATCGGTTACAAAAGAAACCAACAAAGATCTTATTGAAATGATGTCCAAGGTGATGGGCAATATAAGCTACTATAACGGTGGGGATTATATTTTGACGGATGATAGAGCTCCGGTAGAACTTTTGGGAATGAGAGCGCTTGATTCTATTATAAAAGAAGAACTTACCTATTATAAGAAGGTTTACAAAGAAGAAGGAATACAAGGCCTGTTAAAGTAAGGTGACACTCGAAAAAAATAACAAAGTCAATGTATATGATGTAGAGTTTTATACTGATACAAGCGAGTATGAACTCGAGATTAATGCAACTTCCTGAGAGATTATGGAACTTGATATAGAGGTATATAATGCAAATGACGATGAGGATTAGAATATAATATCTCAGACGAGATGACCCCCGCCTCTAAGCAAAGCGTAGGCGGGGGAGAGAAACTTGTCTCAGGCGGGGTTCAATCTCCGTCTGAG
>CAJOPM010000016.1 GCA_905236225.1 uncultured Eubacterium sp. | reverse complement strand
GCAAATCTTAAGCGCATCAAAAGCGGAGCGTTTAACTTAAGTCGGAGCTTGCGACGGAATGCTTAGCATTCCTAGTCCTTTAGGGTACCCTGACTGAGTATAGTTTGTCATAACCCCACCTACGCTAACGCTTAGAGGTGGGGGATTTCTCCGACTGAGTTAAACTAAACTTTTATTTTGATTAAGAGAGTTCATATCCATCTTTACTCTGTGATCATAGTTCTTAAGGATATCTTTAATCTGCATACCAACTTCAGTGCTGTGACTTAAATCCACTATCGAATTAGTATCAAAAATAAGAAGCGTCGGCTTTCTAAGGTCGGCCTTGTTTTCGGAAAGAACCAGGGCAGTCTTGCCGGACATCAGTTCTACGCAAGCACCGGCAGGAAGCACTTGAATGCATTCAGCTAGAGCATGAACAACTTCCGGAGAATAAAGTTTGGGTGAACTCATCATATAGCATACGGTGCTATAGATAGATGTAGGATCTTTGTACACTCTAAATGATGTCATAAGATCAAAAACATCGGCTGTTTTAAGAATCTTAGTGCCTAAGAGATATTTATCAAAGTCGATATCGTTATCATCAGCGCCCTTTGTCTTATTTATAGAATGCTGATTAAACTGAACTATATATCTTCTGATAGAGGAGGGCACGGATGAATTTTTGGTAATCAGGTCATATCCTTTGCGCTCGGCGCTTCTAACAGATTCGAGTTCTTCTTTTGTTAGGGTTGAAGGCTTAAATAAAATCTCGGGATCAGCATACAACTTGCCAATATCATGAATGATAGCAGCAAAAGTGATGGCATACATATCAGCAGGAGAAAAATTCATCTTATTGGCAATCATACAAGCTATAGAAGCAACATTAAGTGTATGCTTATACAGCTGATCGGATGGTCCTCGAACTGTCTGGAAAAAGCTGATTGCCTGTTGCTGCTTGAGAGATGTTGTAACAATCTCATTTACAAGAGGATCAAGCTCTGAAAATGGATTTCCCGAAATAATAGAGTCGAGATTTTGCTTTAACTTTGGCCACTGAACACTCTGCTGACGCTCGAATTCAAGCTCGCCCTCTGTCATGGGAGGAACCGGCTCTGTGGGATCTAAGACGTATACGCCATAGCAATCACTGTTTTGCAGTGCATTAAGGGCAGCCGCAACCAGTCCGTTGCCGCGCTCGTAAAGCAAGACGCCGTTACTGTTATAGACACAGTTGGCAAGTCTCATGCCAATCTTTAAATCTTCTACTTTGACAAGTTTCATAATCTATACCTTCTCCCTAATTCATCTATAAAAATGCTATCATTTTTAATGGTTCATTTCAATAGTAAACTACTATGAATTAAAAGAAAAATGCATTTATTTAATCCAGTTTAAAAATTTATCCCGGCAGCTGTCATAGTCACTTATTCCCAAGTCATAAAGAGCCTGATTGTCATCTTTGTTCATACCATAAGTGCTCATGGCAAGAGCGCGGCTCGGGCAAAATATAAATGCTTTTCCTTCCTGCTCAAGCTTGAACATGGTATCTTGGCATTTTTTGTACATAATATGGCGATTATTCAAAGCATCAATAATTTTGGGATAACGAACACATAAAATAGAATACAGTGCTTTCATACCTTCGGGCTTTTTAACATAATCTCTGGGTTTAGAAGAGATAATTACTATCTTGTCACAACCGTCATCCATAGCCTTTTGGGCAGGGATAGAATCACTGACACCGCCGTCAAAGTATTTGCGACCGTCATCTAATGTTACGGGTTTGCATGCTGCTGGAATTGCGCATGATGCCATAATGATTCTATAGTCATCTTTTGGAATGGAATGTCCGTCAAAATATTTAGGTTTTCCGGTAAAGGCATCGGTAGTTACCACATAATATTGAGCGGGATTTTTTGAAAGAGCTTCATAGTCAAGCGGATCTGTGCCGTAGGAATTGGTAATATCGGCATAAATATGGTATAGGTTAAAGAGATTTCCCGTCTTAAGAAAACTTTTAAAACCGAAATATTCCGGGTCCGATATATGATCGGTATAAAATCTGCGGTTTCTGTCACGTTGATGAGCTAAAAAACTTGCTGCATTAGCTGAACCGGCTGATACGCCTATTACATAATCAAAATTAACATTATCATCTAAAAAACGATCTAAAACGGCAGCGCCGTAGGCGCATTTCATTCCGCCGCCTTCTACTATTAATCCTATTTTCATTTTGCTACCTCTTTTCATAATATAAATAAAAGATATTTTATCATAAAACATCAGATTGACAAAATCTTGGGTGAAAGATATGATAAAACAAATCTAGATAAGGGGATTAACATGGATAATTTAACTATAGAAAATGAAGATATTGATGAACTTACATCTTTGATTCTTTCAGATTACGGCGATAAGAGAGTTATAGACCAGATGGATGTATTTGAGCTTCCTAATCGAAAGAAAATCGAGAAAATCACGGATGAGCTTTTTGAAATAATATATCCCGGATACTACACGGAAAGGTCAGAAAGATCGCTTAAGATTTATAATCTAAGACATACTCTCGGAGCGCTTGTTGAAGACATTGTATACAATCTTAGAAAACAAATTGCGGTAGCTTTGTGCCTTCGCCCGGATGTATCAGGCATATCACAAAAAGATAAAGAGTGCGGATGCCTTAAAAGAACTGCAGAAAGCGATGGTAAATGCACACAAAAAGCAAAAGAGATAACTTCTGAATTTGTTCGCACAATACCCGGTATCAGACAAAAATTAGAGATGGATATAGATGCGTTTTATGAGGGAGATCCGGCCGCAGAAAATAAGTCCGAAATTATCTGTTCCTATCCCGGACTAAGAGCTATTACGGTATATAGGCTTGCGCATGAACTTCACAAGCTTGGGGTTCCGATTATACCAAGAACAATGACAGAATATGCTCATGCGAGAACGGGGATAGATATACACCCCGGCGCACAGATTGGTGATTATTTCTTTATTGATCATGGAACCGGTGTTGTAATAGGCGAGACGACACTGATAGGAAACCATGTCAAGATTTATCAGGGTGTAACCCTTGGCGGACTTTCTACGCAGGGCGGACAAAGTTTAAAGGGCGTTAAGAGACATCCTACTATAGAAGATAACGTCATTATTTATTCCGGAGCCTCTGTCTTAGGAGGAGAGACGGTTATAGGGCATGATAGTGTAATCGGAGGCAATGCGTTTGTCACCAAATCCGTTGAACCTAATAGTAAGGTAAATGTTAAAAATAAATAATAATTATGAAGATTGTTAATAATAAAAAACTAATTTTAGCTTCGGCATCACCTAGAAGAAAAGAATTATTATCAAGACTTGGTATAGATTTTGTCATAGAAGCATCAGATGCGCCGGAAAATGCCATATCAGTAGAACCTAATGACGTATGCAGGGAATTATCGCAAATTAAATGCAATGATATAGCATCAAGGCATATGGATGAAGAAGCAATAATTGTATCAGCAGATACAATTGTTACATTTGAAAATACAATTTTAGGCAAACCGCAGGATGAAGAGGATGCTCTAAAGATGCTTATGAGCCTGTCGGGCAGAGAACACACCGTATATACAGGTGTTACTATATGCAGCTTGCCAAATGGCGCCAAAACGACATTTGGATGCGCCACATATGTTAAAATGTATGACTTTAACAAACAAGAGGCAATTGATTATATAAAAACAGCAGAGCCGATGGACAAAGCAGGTGCTTATGGAATACAAGGACTGGGAGGGCTGCTGGTTGAATCGATAAATGGTGACTATAACAATGTGGTAGGCTTTCCGTTGGCATTATTTGTTAAAAAAATGAAAGAAATGGGTCTTATGTGCTAAGCTTTGGAATGGTAAGCATATTATTGCTAAGTTTACTATAATAAAGCTTAGCATGTTCTATTTTAGGCATATTTGTATCAGCATTGAAGTTATTCATTTCATATATATAATGAAAAAGGGCGGACAAAGCTATGCCGTGCGAGGAAATGAGTACGTTATCGGACGTATCGGATGACGATATTATATCATTTAGCACACCGACCATACGACCCTTAACGCTTTTCATATTTTCTATTCCGTTTGGCGGCTCATTATCAAAAGGAGCTTCTAGAAATGCCATCATTTCGTCTGTAGCCGGGAAAATCTTTTTCCCTTCAAACGGACCGTAGTCAATTTCAAGAAGTCTTTCATCTGTTATAAAATGCGCCTTGTCAATACCTGTTGCTATACGACAGGTGTCAATTGCGCGGATTAGAGGCGAAGAGTATATTTTGTCGAATTTAAGAGAACTTTTGTTTATATAATTTGCTGCAAGCTCAGCTTGAGATATGCCTTCATCGTTAAGAGGCGTATCTATCCTGCCTTGAAATATAATCTGCCTGTTCAAATCAGTAACACCGTGTCTTAAAAAATATAAATTCATAAAGCGTTTGCCACCTTTCTATACTATAATAAAAATATCATATCAAGTCGTATTAATATACAAAAAAATTATAATTAGGAGTAATCAAATGCATATAACCGGAATAATAGCAGAGTACAATCCTTTTCATAACGGACATCTATACCATATCAAAAATACGAAGAGCAGGACACAAACCGATTATATAATAGCGGTCATGAGCGGCGATTTTGTCCAAAGAGGAGAGCCTGCAATAATAGACAAGTATACAAGAGCTAAGATGGCTCTTCTTGGCGGAGCGGATATGGTTATAGAACTTCCGACAATATGGGCCACATCGAGTGCACCGGATTTTGCTTCGGGGGCAGTGGCACTATTGGATAAGCTGGGGTGTATTAGCGCATTATCGTTCGGATGTGAGTTTGAAAATGCAAATTTATTGGATGAAATTTCAGATATTCTTTATGTTGAACCGGATGTGTACAAGACAACATTAAAAGAGGCTCTTAAAGAAGGAGAGACATTTGCAAAGGCAAAAGCCATAGCGATAAGCAAGGCTCTTAAAGACAAGGATTATGATGATGAAGAATTATCCGGGATACTTAAAGCGCCCAATACACTTTTAGCACTGGAGTATATTAGAAAGATTAAAGAAAGAAACAGCATTATATTTCCTGTTATCATAAAAAGATATGGTTCGGAGCATACTGACAGTAAGCTTTCCGCTAAATATACCAGTGCAGCATCGATAAGAAAACATTTGTATAATCATCCGTCGGCAATGTTTTCTCTAAAAGATGTTATGCCATCTTCCTCATATGAGCTTATGGGGCAGTATTTGAGCGAAAAGGCGCCGCTTTATGCCGACGATTTTTCTATGGCGCTTAGTTATCGACTTGCAACAATGAATAAAGATGAAATAGAAGATATGGCATCATCCGGGCGGGAACTTTCGAGGCGAATATCATCTATGTGTGATGAATTTACGCAGTGGACGACATTTTGTAAAAGCATTAAGAGTAAGAACTTTACCTATAGCAGAATAAGCAGACTTATGACGGCGATTTTATTGGATAAGAAAAAAGAAATATTAGATAAAGCAAAGGAATATGATTATGTTCCATATGCCAGAATTTTAGGATTTAAAAAAAATTCGGCATCCAAACTTATGCGTTATCTAAAAGAACATACTCAAATACCTCTGATAACATCACCTTCTGATGCTGTTATGCAGCTTTCGCCGGATGATTTTAAATTGTTTGAATTCGATATGAAAGCAGCAGCGATATACAATAGCGTAATAACGCAAAAAACGAAAATACCTTGTCAAAATGAATATAGAAAGGCGCTTATTACCGTATAATATTACCTAATAAAGCAGGTAGATTATTTTTCACTTGTATGAGTATTTTTAAAGGTATATAATACTATTAGTCTGTCTTTAGACAATAAATATTAATAATCCCGGAAGGAGTAAACAAAATGGCATTTATTGATGAATTAAAAGCAAAAGCAAAAACACAGAAGAAGCTTATCGTTCTTCCAGAGTCAGAAGATGACAGAACTTATTTTGCAGCCGAGGCAGCAATTAAGGAAGGTATCGCTGATCTTGTAATGGTAGGCGCACAGGATGCTATCGACAAGAAGGCAAAAGAGCTTGGAGTAGACCTTAGCGGAGTGGCTACGGTTGACCCGGCAACCTCTGACAAACTTGATTCTTATGTAGCAAAGCTTGTTGAGCTTCGCCAGAAGAAAGGAATGACAGAAGAGAAGGCTAGAGATACACTTCTTAATGACTATCCTACATTTGGTGTTATGATGCTTAAGATGGGAGATGCAGACGGATTAGTATCGGGTGCATGCCATTCTACGGCAGATATTCTCAGACCATCACTTCAGATATTGAAGACAGCACCGGGAAGCGATATTGTATCAGCTTACTTCCTTATGGATGTTCCGAATTGCGAATATGGAGAGAATGGAGTATTTATTTTTGCCGATTGTGCACTTAATCAGGATCCTTCATCAGAAGAATTGGCATCAATAGCTAACAGTTGCGCAGACAGTTTTAAGAAATTTGTTGGTAAAGAAGCTAAGATTGCAATGCTTTCACATTCAACTATGGGTTCAGCAAAGCATGAGCTTGTTGATAAGGTTCATAATGCCGTTGATATAGCAAAACAAAAATATCCTTCCTTAAAATTAGATGGAGAGATGCAGGCTGATGCAGCCATCGTTCCTTCAATAGGAGAGTCAAAAGCTCCGGGAAGTTCAGTTGCAGGACATGCTAATGTACTTGTATTCCCGAACATTGATTGCGGTAATATTTGTTACAAGCTCGTACAAAGACTTGGCAAGGCAGAGGCTTATGGTCCTATTCTTCAGGGAATTGCAGCACCGGTTAACGATCTTTCAAGAGGATGCTCGGCAGAAGATATTGTTGCTGTTATTGCAATCACTGTTATCCAGGCACAGGGCTAATAAATTTGCTTCGATACCTTGAATTGCTGAGCAATTCTTAAGGTTTCATTTGATACATTTATAGAGATAAAGGAGAATTATAATAATGAACGTATTAGTTATTAACTGCGGAAGCTCATCGCTTAAATATCAGCTTATCAATTCAGATACAGAGGATGTTCTCGCAAAGGGACTTTGCGAAAGAATTGGAATAGACGGACAGCTTACATATCAAAAGGCTGGCGAAGAAAAAGAAGTTTCACAGCCTGCAATGCCCACACATAAAGAGGCAATAAAGCTTGTGCTTGATGCTCTTGTTAATCCTAAGACCGGAGCAATAAAAGAACTTTCTGAAGTTGATGCTGTAGGTCATCGTATCGTTCATGGTGGTGAGAAGTTTGCAAGTTCGGCAGTTATAGATGACGATATGATAAAGGCTGTTGAGGAGTGTAACGATCTTGCTCCGCTTCACAATCCGGCAAACCTTATCGGAATCAATGCATGCAAGGAACTTATGCCGGGAGTGCCGATGGTAGGCGTATTTGATACAGCATTCCATCAGACAATGCCTAAAAAAGCATATCTTTACGGACTTCCATATGAGTACTATGAGAAATACAAAGTACGTCGCTATGGATTCCACGGAACCAGCCACAGCTTTGTGTCTAAGCATATAGCAAAATTCCTTGGAATGGATATTAATAATTCAAAAATTATTGTAGCTCATCTTGGTAATGGTGCTTCAATTTCAGCTGTACTTAACGGTAAATGTATTGATACATCAATGGGACTTACGCCTCTTGAAGGTCTTGTAATGGGAACTCGTTCAGGAGATATAGATCCTGCCATTATGGAATTTATTGCTAACAAGGAAAACCTTGATATAGCCGGAGTTATGGAAGTTCTCAATAAGAAATCCGGTGTACAGGGTATATCACAGACTTCTTCTGACTTTAGAGATTTAGAGGAAGGAATGGACAAAGGCAACGATAAGTGCGAGGCTGCTATTGAAGTGTTCAGCTACAGAGTAGCAAAATATATCGGAGCTTATGTTGCAGCGCTTAATGGTGTTGATGCTATAGCATTCACCGCAGGTATTGGCGAGAATGCTCCGCTTGTAAGAAAGAAAGTTATGGAGTACCTTGGATATCTTGGAATATCTATAGATGAAGAAGCAAATGGCCATAGAGGAGAGGATCTTCTTATTTCTACTAAAGACTCTAAGGTTAAAGTTTGCATTATTCCTACAAATGAAGAGCTTGCAATTGCACGTGAGACAGTTGCACTTGTTAAATAATTACAAAGCATATTAAATGCTGATAATGATACCTTTGACATTTTTTTAAGGTCAAAGGTATCATTATGTTTAATTTTTT
>CAJOPM010000015.1 GCA_905236225.1 uncultured Eubacterium sp. | reverse complement strand
TTGCTAGGAATATTATGTGCCATATTATATTCCCTTTCACCTACCGTGTCAATAGGTTTTTGAAAATTATTTTTCTTGCATTACCTATTTACCTTGCGGTATAATAGGCAAAACAGTTTTAGAAGGTGGATAAATGATTTCAACCAAGGGAAGATATGCTCTTAGAGTAATGATGGATCTGGCACAGAATCAGGATGGGAATTATATTCCTCTCAAAGATATAGCTGCCAGACAAGAGATTTCAAAGAAATATTTGGAAATAATAGTTAAAGATATGGTGGCCGGCGGACTGCTTGTCGGAGCCAGTGGCAAAGGCGGCGGATATAAGCTTCTAAGAAAGCCGGATGAGTATAATGTCGGCGAGATTCTTGAACTTATGGAGGGTTCACTTTCATCTGTATCGTGCCTTAGCGGTGAGAATAATGAATGCCCTCGTCAATCAAAATGCCTGACTCTTCCTATGTGGACCGAGTATAACAATTTGGTGCACGATTTCTTTTATAATAAGAAATTGACTGATTTAATTCAGTAGGAGCAATCCTCTATAACTTAGCAAAGCGCAGGCTGAGGTTATAACGTAATTAACTCAGCCGTGGCAAGTTTCGGCTGAGTTAATTCATCATTTCTATTTATAGATATTTTATTATGGCCTTGGGTTCTTTTCCCATTTCTATATCTAATACAGCATATGAACCACTACTTATCTGTCCTCTGGGATATGTCAATGATCCGGGATTAATAAGTAAGATCCCTGTTCTTTTATCCTGTATTACTACCGGTATATGCGTATGCCCGAAAAACACTATGTCTGATTTGCGCCTGAGCGCTTCTTTTATAATTCCATCATATGAATACTTAACACGTAAATGCGGCATATGCCCGTGTGTCATGTAAATCTTATAGCCTTCGCATTCAAAATCAACCTCAGCAGGATAATCGCATGCATAATCGCAATTACCGCATACCGCATAAAACGAATATTGCTCTTCTTTTGGCATATAATTGGCGTTAAATTCATACTCATCCAAACTTCCCTGAGAATCCCCGCAAAACGCCATTACATCGAATGTTTTTTCCATACGAACCGCACTGTTAATATTTTGCATATTACCATGCGAATCAGATAGTATTAACAATTTCATGGTAACTTATTACAATGCCTTCTCGATGGTAAGAACATTTTCGTCATTTTCATAAACATAGGTCATATTATCCATAAGTTCCTTTGTCATATATATACCCAAGCCGCCTATGGGTCTGTCTTCTGCACCCAGTGTAAGATCGGGATCTTCTTTGGCAAGCGGATTATACGCAGTACCTTTGTCTCTGAAAACAACAACAACCTTTTTAGGATCCGGGGTTACTTCCATTCCTACTTTGGCCTCGCCTATCTTGTCACCGTATGCATAATGGGCAATGTTTACAAATATTTCTTCAACCGCCACCATAATGGGTATCGCAAGTGACTTCGGTGTGTCGTTCTCATCAAGATGCTTCTTAATTGCATCTAAAACTATATCTAAGTTTTCTTCCTTTGCCATTATTTTAAGTTCTTCCATATCCTACCTCCTAAAAATTAATCGCATCCCCTTTTAATGTCAAAACACTCTCGCAAATCTTGCTTAGCTGTTTTAGCTTAATTTCCCTTATAGACAAATCCCAGCATCGTAATATCGTCAAACTGCGGCGCCTCGTCAACAAATTCGTCAACATCCGTTCTTACAGCCTCTAATAGTTCCTTCATCGATGCGTCTTTGTTATCATTAAGCACATTTAGTAAGCGTTCGGTTCCGTATAACTCATCACTGGCGTTGGTCGCTTCTGCAACTCCGTCAGTATAAACATATAATACATCTCCAGGATGCATCTCAAACTCATGCTGCTTGAAATTCATACCTTCCATAACAGCAACCGCTGGTGAATGTCTGTATTCAACAAGCTCGAAATCACCGCCGGCACGCTTAATCACCGGATGTTCATGTCCGGCATTTATCGCCAAACCTTTACCTGTAGAAATCTCAACTATTCCAAGCCATACTGTTACAAAAAGTTCAGCATCATTTCCCTCACAGAGCTGATCATTAACATAGTTCATTATCTCAGTGGGTCCGCCTCCCATTTGCGCTCTGTTCTTGATAAGAGTCTTTGCAATTACCATAAACAGTGCAGCCGGAACACCTTTTCCTGACACATCGGCCATAACCATTGCAATATGATTATCATCCACTAAGAAGAAGTCATAGAAATCTCCTCCAACTTCTTTTGCAGGATTCATCGTAGCATACAGATCAAACTCATCCCTTTCAGGATACGGCGGGAATATTCTTGGCAGCATATCAGCCTGTATCTGCGTCGCCACATTAAGCTCTGCGCCTATACGTTCCTTTTCTGCAGTTACTTTATTTAAGTTCTCTATATAGTCCTTGAGAGAATTTGTCATAGAGTTAAACTGGCTTGCAAGATCGGTCACCTCGTCATTGCCGGTCACTGCCACTCTGTAATCCAGATTACCTTCCGAGATTACTGCCGCATCATTTTTCAGGCGAACAATTGGTCCTGAAATCTTTCTTGCAACCCACATAGATACAACAATACTTACCAGTAATACAATTATTATGATAATAAGCATTATAACTGTAGTCTGTTTCATAAGGCTGCCTATATTGCTTTTTGCCTCATCAGATGCCTGTGCCATTTTATCTACGAGCTGATAGGTATCTGCAAGCGCTTCTTCTTCCGGCAGTATCGTCATATACGTCCATCCAACAGTAGTCATAGGCGTATATGCAATCAGATAATCTGTATCATCAATATTTAGTGTAACTATATCATTTTTGCCATTTAGAGCACCCTTAACAAGCTCCGCAAGCTCAGCATTATCACCTTCTCTAAGATCCTGTGCTTCCTCAGTATCGCCTGCTTGAGCAAAACTTCCCTCCTTTGCAGATGAGAAGAGAATCTGTCCCTCGGAATTTATAATACATGAAAAACCGTTATCACCTATATCGAGACTGTTAACAACATCGCGCACTGAGTCTAAGTACATTCCCGCACCTGCGACTCCTACGATATTTTTATCATCATCATAAATAGGGAATCCGCACATCATACCGTACTTATCTGTATTTATATCCTGAACTACAGGTGTAAAATATAATCCCTTTGCTTTCTTGGCGCCGACATACCACGGTCTTGAAGTAATATCTATTGTGATCACATTTTTGTCTTCATCAAATTTTGTACCGGAAATATAATCACATACAATATCAATTCCGCTTTCTGTTGCCACATAATTAGATGAAATTCCCGGCATAATGGAGTGCGATGTCATAAGATAATCTGAAACATTTCCAAGCTTAGCTGCCTCATTTAACACTTTTTGACTCGTAGAATCGGTATCGGGCGCAAAAATAAGCTGCACGGAGAGTTCCCCGTCTTTAGATGCATCAGGTATACTTACATTAACATCCTTATAAGACGAAGGATCAGACTCTATCTTAGTCGCCAGTGATGCGAGCGTCTTAACCGAATCACCGAATTCCTTGAAAATATCATCTGCTTTATAAGCATTACTCTCCGCTGTATTTACCAGCCATTTTTTTGTCTTCTGAGTCATAGATTCCGTAGACAAAGATTGGGCCGTATCGCTCTGCGTCTGAGTAAGTGCTGAGACATCCCCCGACATCCTTTGCAGCTGAATTGCCATGATGGCACTTACCACCAACAAAACTACAAGCAATATCAATCCTGATGTACTTGTAAAACGTCTGGTTATACTTCTTCTTTTTGTTTTTTTAGTATCCTGATTTTTATCATTCATGTCTTTCTCCCCATCATATATGCTAAAATCCTGTCTCTTATCGCCCGAGAATTATCCGTAACCGTATAATCCTCCATATGCAGCACATCTTCTTCTATCCACGACATATAGAATCTTTCGGTATCGCAGCTTAAAGTCATAAGTCCTGTAAAGAAAAAACCCATATTATAAAGAACATTATACGCCCATACGCCAGTCTCATCTGAAGGTAGAGAAATCTGCAGTGCCCATCCCTTCTCCTTGTGAGAAGCTAGCCATGCTCGTATCATACTCTCTAAGTTGGCGCCGCATTCTATCACGTCATACTCAGCGTAAAGATTTCTTTCATCTTCATGACCCGACATACGTGTATTTTCTATACCCGGAACAGGTGCATCATCTGCCCCGACAAGCTGAGCCTTAACATCAATTTCATTATATATTTCCATTGCAAAAGCCGCAATATCATTGTGTAATACCACCCGTCCTACTGACTTTTTCGAAAGCGGCAGCACATAAATATAATTAGAATACTTTAAACATTTTTCCGAATATTTAAAGCTGATCTTAAACGAAGTCATCAATAGATTTCCTACTTTGATTCCCACCATCTTCATACCGCGTTTTTCAATTTCACGCTGTATAATATTATGGTAAACAGAAGCGTAAACCAGCATCGCCGGTGGATTATATCTTCTAATGGCATCAAAAATATAATTCACCATATGTTCCATAAGACCCGTTCCTCTATATGATGGTTTTACTACAAATCCACACGCTTCATATCTTTCATCTATTGAATCAAATCTTGTTAGTATAACAATTGATACAATCTCATTTTTACTTTCAGCCACGTAAATAATATCAATTTTATTTTTGATGGCCTCGAGCATACTCGTAGTGTCATAAAGATATTCTTTTATATAGGTTTTCTCATACTCACTCTTTAAAACCTGTATTACCTGATTTGCATCAGACTCTCTAAACTCTCGCAGCGTAAACTTGCGATTTTTTTCATCCCCGATATTAAGCTCTACTTCTACAACCGGAATATCAATATGTTTAATATTTCTTTTTTCTAACTCGTGCATCTTATTCCCTATATGTTTGTTTTATTCTAATGCGCTTACGCATTTGAAGCACTCTCTATTTCTATAACTAGATTATTAACTCCGAACGTTCTTAGATAGTCAATACTTTTTGCTTTTTTTGTAATCATCTTCATTCCAAGCGATTCATCCATCAGAAGATCCTCTGGCGACATATTTTTAATCTTGTCCCTATACCATCTGATTGGGTCAAACACAGTTCCGTCGCATCGTATTCTGAGCACAGCACTTTCATCGTTTATAAAAATCCTCACATCTTCGTAAGCATCCTTTATACCGTCTAAAGCGTGATTATTAAAGATTACAAGTATTTCTTCCAAAGCCATCGGCAGCGTCGTTGCGATGGACAGATCACGACAATGTTCCTCACAAAAATCCGCTATTTTACTGCTCGCCTCTGAAGCGCCACTATCATCTGAGCGCACCGAAAAAGAAAGATACTCTCCATTCTCCAAATCTTTTTTATTAATATAAAGAAGCCCCTGTATATCAGGATTCTTATATTGCCTTATCTTTGCTATAAGAACCAAAACCAAAATATCCATAAGCTCAGCAAAAATAAATGCCAAATAGAAAAGCTCGGCTCCGCCAAATGCAACTATAATCTTTGCAAAAATCACAACTAAAAGAAAACTTCTAAGAAATGTAAGCAGGTTTGATAACACGCTCTTGGCTGCCGTCATATAATAATATATATAAATACTAAGATATGCTGCCGGAATAAAGCTTACCGAAATAAGCCGTATAGCATAAGCGCATTCTGCCGCAAGAAGTGCATCTTTAATTCCAAACAGATATGAAATAGGATATGCCAATATTATAAGTGCGACAGCCAGACCAACATGAATAATCATCGCGGATTTGATTGTCGTATTAATCAGCATACGTATGCTAGGATAATCCTTCTCACCAAAAAACACTCCTACAAGCGGAGTAATAGTCTGCCCACTTCCGCTTATTGATGCATTTGCAAATGTTATTATAGAGCCTATTACAGCAAAAATTGCTACAGCATCCTGTCCTACATATTTTAATAAGATTGCATTAATCGCAAGCGTCCTTATAACACTGCAAAAATTAGTCAGCGCAGAAGAACTTCCATAATATGCAATCCACCTAAAAGATGAGAGCGTTTCTTTAATTGATGCCCTAACAAGTCGAATTTCGCTGCCCCTGCCCTTAAATAATATATATATACCTACTATATCAGCAGCCAAAGAAGCAATAGCAATGGACAAAGCAATTCCCCAAATTCCGACATGCAGATTAATAAATATTATATCAAGTATAATATCTACAACTGCCATAATTACAATCATAATCATTGACAGATTGGCTCTGCCATCAATTCGCAGGAAATTAAACGGGTAGTATATCAGTGCGCTAAACGGACCGCAAAGCAATGTTATCCTTGCATATACCAGTGCCGTTGAATAGAGCTTTTCTGATGCCCCCAAAGAAATAAATATCGGATGCAAAAAAACAGTAAGGACAACAGCTAATATGATACTAATAACAAGGGTAAGAACAAGTGAAATATAGGCATACTTCATATATCTCTCATTGTCGCCCTCACCAATACATATAGAACCTGCTACCGCCCCGCCAATACATATCAAACAGCCTACCATAGCAAACAAGAATGTAAAACTGCTTACCACACCAGCCGCTGCTAAAGCATCTTTACCCCAAAACGCTCCCGTCAGCAAATTGTTGATAAATCCAACAACTGTAGTCCCAAGTATTGCTCCGATTGTTGGCGCCATATATTTATTTACTACTTTTTTAATAAAATAATTATTAGTTTCCATAATATAAAGTACCCATTATCTAGCGCTTATTTGTCAAAACTTGCCTTAAGCTTTGCAAAGAGCTGGGAATTTTCTTTCCAAGGTCAAGACTCGCTCGCGAGTCTTGCGCGCCGGATTCGGGTCTGCTTCAGCAGACAAATTCCTGTCCGAATCCGTGCGCATCA
>CAJOPM010000014.1 GCA_905236225.1 uncultured Eubacterium sp. | reverse complement strand
CCTCGCGGAGCGTTTATCTCAGTCGGAGATTGCGACGGAATGCTTAGCATTCCTAGTCCTTTAGGGTACCCCGACTGAGACCAGTTTATTATAACCCCTACCTTCGCTACGCTTAGAGGAAGGGGTCTTATCCGACTGAGATAAATGCATCCAGCGGGAATCGAACCCACACCATCAGAGTCGGAGTCTGACGTTCTATCCGTTAGACTATGGATGCTTACAAGTTGACAATGCATTATATAATATCATAATTATTGGCAAAAATCAAAATTTCACCTGCTATATCCTCTATGCTCTTTCCATCTGTATCTACAATATAATCAGCTGCCCCATCATAATAATCACTTCTTTTGTCCATAAGATTTTTTATAAATTCTACATTCATATTTCCGTTTAAGATGGGTCTGTTAGAAGAGTGTTTAACTCTTTCAAATACAGTCTGCGGCGTAGCCTTAAGATATACTATCTTGCCGCTTTTTTTCATAATATCAACATTTTCTTTTTTTATTACTATTCCGCCGCCGCATGAAACTATCATCCTGCCTTTTGAAGATATCTCCCTCAGTGCTTCTGTCTCCATATTCCTAAATGCCTCTTCTCCTGAATTGGCAAAAATATCATTAATCTTCCTGTCGTATTTATCCTCAATATAGTTGTCAGTATCTATCAATTTACATCCGCTTATATTCGATAGTCTTTTAGATACAACACTCTTTCCGCTCCCCATAAATCCTACTAAATATAACATAGCATCTCCTAATTAATATTTTTATTGATAAGCTCTACCATTTGTTTAAGTTCTTCATAATCAATCTGTCCCGGTGCCGAGGCACTCTTCCCTGCTGCAAACGTTAAACATGATGATATTGCTTCAGCGCATATTCTTAAAATCATACCAAACTTTCCCATAGATATTATGGCTATGGGCTGATCTTTGTATTCTTCTTTAAATCTTATGGCACAATCTGAGAGTCTAAGCACATCATGCATATTGCGAGGCATTAGCGCCAGCTTTACTATATCTGCGCCCCCTGAATTTATTTCTCTAAGCATTTTATCTATTGTTTTATCATCCGGAGTTTTGTTGAAGTCATGATGCGAGGCAATAACCTTAACCCCTTCATTTCTTAGTGCTCTTATCTTGCTTGTGGCATCTTTTGTTTCATAATATTCTATATCAACCATATCAACTGCTTTGTTTTTAGCTGCAAGCATAGTCAGCTCATCTATATAATCCGGCGCAAGTTCGGCACATCCTCCTTGATTTTTTGTTCTTATTGTAAATAATAATATGCTCTTATCTACATAGGCTGCCATTTTTTCAAGAAGAGCTTCTATTTCTTTTATATCATTAATGCCCTCAAAATAATCGCATCTAAATTCTATCATCTGCGCTCCGTCTTCTATATAAGACTTTACCTCTTTAAGAATGGCTTCTTCACTGCTTGACGTTGTCGAAATACATATTACGGGTTTGCCCTTGCCAAATGTACATCTCTTTATTTTAAACATTTAAATATCCTCCGCTGCTAAGTATAGACTATATCTTCATTCGTCGCAACACACTAAAACGCAGTATTTATTGACTTTACCACTAAAATAAAATAAAATGTTTCTTGCTTTGTAAGAAAAAATCATTTTTGATTTTCAGGAGAATATTTATGTATGAAATAACAGGTTCAACCACCCTTACTGCTTTGCTCGGAAGCCCTGTAAAGCATAGCATCTCACCTATGATGCATAATGAATCATTTAGGCTTTTGAATCTTGATTATTCTTATCTTGCCTTCGATGTAAGCCCTTCTGATTTAAAGAGCGTGGTTGACGCTTTTAAAATCATGAATGTCAGAGGATATAATCTGACAATGCCACATAAAAATATGATCATTGACTACCTTGATGAGATTTCGGATGCATCAAAAATGTCAATGTCCGTTAATACCGTGCTCTATGACGGCGACAAGCTATATGGTACAACCACAGACGGAATAGGCTTCTGGCAGGCAATGCATTATAGTGGTTTTGATCTTAACAATTCCGTCGTGACAATACTTGGATTTGGCGGTGCTGCAAAGGCTATTATTGCTCAAGGTGCTCTTGACGGTGCCAAATCAATCCGAGTTTTCAAAAGAAAAAATTCGACATTTGATGAAGCAAGCAAAATGATTGCCAATATTGCCAATAACTCTTGTGCCAATGTTAGCATCCATGATTTAAATGATCTTAACGAACTTAAATCATCAATTAAATCAAGTGACATTTTAATCAATGCAACCAGCGTTGGCATGTCCCCTAATGACAACGAGTGTCTAATTCCTGATAAAAACTTTTTTCACAAGGATTTATTTGTATCAGATATCATATACTCACCGTCAAAAACCCGTCTGATTCAGATGGCGCAAGAAGCCGGATGCAGATATGCTAATGGTCTTTACATGTTGCTATATCAAGGCGCGGCCTCATTTAAAATTTGGACCGGTCAGGATATGCCTGTTGATATTATCAAAGAAAAGTATTTCGATAAAGGAGATTAATGCTATGAGTTTTCAAATATTAAAACAACTTCCGGATCCAAGCGAGATTAAGTCTCAATATCCTATTTCCGAAAAAGCCAGAAAGGCAAAGCAGCTTAGAGATGAACAGATGAGAGACATCTTTACCGGTAAAAGCGATAAATTTATAGTAATAATCGGACCTTGCTCAGCTGATAACGAGGACTCCGTCCTTGACTATATTCACAGACTGGCAAAGGTTAATGAGCAAGTCAAAGATAAATTACTTATAGTTCCAAGAATATACACCAACAAGCCTCGTACAACAGGTGAAGGCTACAAGGGTATCGCCACACAACCGGATCCGGAAAAAGAGCCGGATCTTTTAGGTGGTCTTATCGCTGTGCGCAAGATGCATCTTAAAGCTCTTGAAGAGACAGGACTTTCTGCCGCCGACGAGATGCTTTATCCTGACAACTGGCTATATGTCGAAGATATGCTCTCATATGTTGCTATCGGCGCCCGCTCAGTAGAAGATCAATTCCATCGCCTAACGGTCAGCGGTTTTGATGTAGCATCCGGCATGAAGAACCCTACCAGTGGTGACTTTTCAGTAATGCTAAACTCTGTATACGCTGCGCAGCATCCGCACAATTTTTCTTATAGAGGATATGAAGTTGCAACTGACGGAAATGATTTGACTCATGTAATACTTAGAGGATCTGTTGACAAACATGGAGCTTGCGTTCCTAATTATCACTATGAAGATATTCACAGGCTTATAAAAATGTATGATCAAATGGATCTTGCCAATCCCGCTGCTATTATTGATGCTAACCATGCCAACTCAAATAAGCAATTCAAAGAACAGATCAGGATTGTAAAAGAAATCCTTCATAACAGGCAGAACTCCCCTACTATAAAAGAAATGGTAAAGGGCGTAATGATAGAGAGCTATATTGAAGAAGGTTCTCAGCAAATATCCGATCATGTATATGGCAAATCAATCACAGACCCATGCCTAGGCTGGGAGGATTCTAAGAAGTTAATATTTGAAATAGCTGATATGACGTAAAT
>CAJOPM010000013.1 GCA_905236225.1 uncultured Eubacterium sp. | reverse complement strand
TTGCGTATTGTGCACTCTCAACTGACTGGATAATATTGCACTATAAATTATTATAACAGAATCTCTACATTCGTCAAGTAAAAACGTTCTTAATTTTCAGCTTTTTGCCAAATTTACGATAATTGAGATTTTATCGTCTCAGTAGCAAGTTTTAACGCTTCTTCTATTCCTTCCGGATTCTTACCGCCTGCTTGTGCCATACCTGGGCGACCGCCGCCGCCGCCGCCGACTTTTGATGCTATCGCCTTAATCAAATTACCGGCATGAGCTCCTGCTTTAACGGCATCATCAGTTGCCATCGCCACAAGATTAACCTTGCCATCATTTTTAGATGCAAGTACAAGAGCGCCGGATTTCATCTTTTCTTTGAGCTGATCACCCATCTGCCTAAGCTCGTTCATATCAACTCCGTCAACTGATGCTGCTAAGAACTTGTAATTTCCAACTTCAATTACATTATCCATTACATTTTGTGCAGCTCCCTTAGCCGCCTGGGATTTCATCGATTCAATTTCACTTTTAAGCTCTTTATTCTCTTTAAGGGTGTGCTCTATTTTATCAATAAGCTCTGCCCTGTTTGTCTTAAGCATTTTAGATGCATTTATTAATTCATTTTCCAAACTGTCATAATAATCAAACAATCCGTTAGATGATAGAGCTTCTATTCTTCTTACGCCGGCCGCAACTCCGCTTTCAGATATTATTTTAAATCTGCTGATATCTGAAGTGTTTTTAACATGAGTTCCTCCGCAAAGTTCTATTGAAAAATCACCCATTTTTACGACTCTTACATTATCGGAGTATTTCTCTCCAAACAGAGCCATAGCACCGGTTTTTTTAGCTTCCTCAAGTGTCATTACTTCAGTAACTACATCTATTGCTTCCTGGATTTTTTCATTTACAAGATTCTCTGTCTTTGTTATCTCTTCAGGTGTCATTGCTGAAAAATGAGAAAAGTCAAACCTTAGTCTTTGTGCATTAACATCTGAACCTGATTGTTCTACATGACTTCCAAGCACAGTTCGCAGTGCTTTTTGCAGCAAATGGGTAGCCGAATGATTTCTTGCTGTAAGCGCTCTATTAGAGGCATCTACCTTAAGCTCTACCGCATCTCCTCTTTTGATAACGCCTTGTGTAACTGTTCCTATATGTCCCACTTTATCGCCCTTGAGCTTAATAGTATCAGTAACTTTAAATTCACCTTCTGCTCCAATAATAACGCCAATGTCAGCACACTGACCGCCCATTGTCGCATAAAAAGGAGTATTGGATGTAATTATAGTTCCCTTTTGGCCATCGCTAAGCGCTTCAACTATTTCATCCTCAGTTGTAAGTGCACATACTTTAGATTTGTCATTAAGCTTATCGTATCCTGTAAACTCAGTGGTAATATCTAAGGAAATCTGCTCATATACAGTTGCATCCGCGCCCATATAATTAGTTTCCCTGCGGGCACTTCTTGCTTTATTCTTCTGCTCTTGCATTGCTGCGCTAAAGCCTTCTTCATCTACACTAATTCCCTCTTCTTCGAGTATTTCTTGTGTAAGATCAAGTGGAAATCCATAAGTATCATATAATTTAAAAGCATCCTCACCTGAAAATACTTTTTGAGACTTATCTTTCATGGACTGCTGCATCTGCTTAAGTATTTCTAAGCCCTGATCAATGGTTTTATTGAACTTTTCTTCTTCCTGTGTCAGTACATTTAAGATAAACTCTCTTTTTTCTTCAAGTTCCGGATATCCGTCTTTTGATGTTTCAATAACAGTCTTTGACAGTTCTGCAAGGAATGTTCCATTAATCTTAAGCAATCTTCCGTGGCGCGCAGCTCTTCTAATCAGCCGTCTTAATACATATCCTCTGCCTTCGTTAGATGGCATAACACCATCTGAGATTAAAAATGCCGCGCTTCTGATATGATCGCAAATTAATCTGATAGAAATATCATCGGTAGCATCAACATGATACTTCTTAGATGCCAATTCACATATTCTGTCTCTTATGGCTTTCATAGTATCAATATCAAAGACCGAATCTACATCCTGCACTACGACTGCAAGCCTTTCAAGCCCCATACCTGTATCGATATTTTTCTTTTCAAGCTCTTCGTAGTTGCCATGTCCGTCGCCGTTATACTGCGTAAATACGTCATTCCAGACTTCCATAAATCTGTCGCAATCACATCCTACTTTGCAGTTAGGATCAGAGCATCCGTATTTTTCTCCTCTATCATAATAAATCTCCGAACACGGACCGCACGGACCTGCGCCATGCTCCCAAAAGTTATCACATTCTCCGGTATCAGGGTCTCTATAGAATCGAGTAATCTTCTCGGCAGGAACCCCAATAACCTTGGTCCATATTTCAAAAGCTTCATCATCCTCGCTGTATATTGAAGGATATAATCTTTCTTTATCAAGTCCTATAACTTCAGTCAAAAATTCCCATGACCATTTAAGAGCTTCTTCTTTGAAATAATCTCCAAAAGAAAAGTTTCCGAGCATCTCAAAAAAAGTAAGATGTCTTGCCGTCTTACCTACATTTTCAATATCTCCGGTTCTTACACACTTTTGACATGTAGCCATGCGAGTCTTTGGCGGCTTCTCAACCCCTGTGAAATAAGGCTTTAAAGGTGCCATACCTGCGTTTATCAAAAGCAAACTATTGTCATTATGTGGAACCAAAGAATAGCTTCCTGCTACAAGATGATCCTTCTTTTCGAAAAACTCAAGAAACATTCTTCTTAAGTCATTTACTCCATATTTTTCCACGATACTTCCTCCAAGGTTATTTATTAAAGCTCAAATTGCTCATTTTCTTTTGTAATATTAAATATTTTGCAGTCGGCGTTTGGCAGGTATTTTTCTTTTAGGTTTTGTACCTTATCAAACTGCCTCCAAAAATGCATGGGAAACAGATTTTGTACATTCGCAACACCTGTAAAATACTCTATCCCCCATATTGCTGCCCGATTAAGCTTAACATCATACGGGACAAATGCAAGATCAATTTTACGTCCCTTTAATCCTTTAAGATAGGACTGATAATGTCTCTTCGCATTTTTTTGTTCTAAATCAGATTCATTTTCCCAATGCCACCAATTTAAATCGCCTGCATGATATATCGTTTTGCCTTCACACTCTATTAGATATGCCACTCCCACATCCGTGGAAAAGAGCGTCTCAAAGGAAACGCTCCCAAATTCATATTTCTTGCCGGGCTTTACAAACAGTGTATTATCAAGCACTCTACTATCTATATTATGTTTTTCAAGGAATGATGCGGTGCATCTTATATCCTTTGATAAAATAAATTTTGTATTGCCATGCTCCTTTGAAAACTTAAACAGCTCAAGAGAATAATGGTCTGCATGAGAGTGACTGGCAAAAGCATATAGCTCTTTATTCTTATCGAGCACGGGCATTTTTATATTCGTTTTGTAAAATGGCTGCCGCTCTCCTTCAAAATAATCAAATAACAGATAAGTATTATCAAGCTCAACCAGAAACGAACTGTGCATTAAAAACGTAATCTTCAATGGTATTCTCCGTTTTATTTCATTCGTCCAATAATTTCATTTGCCTTCTTATAGACATCTTTAGGATCAAATCCAATATCAAACTCACCGTCCATATATAAGATCTTTCCATTAACCATTGTCATTTTGACATTTTGCTTAGATGCGCTATATACAATATTTTTTACTATATTGTTTTCCGGCTGCATATTAGGCTGATTTAGATCTATAAGAATGATATCAGCCTTTTTCCCGACCTCAAGCCTATCGCAATTGTCTAAATTCATACAATGCGCGCCTTCGCATGTTGCCATATAAAGTACTTCATCCGCACTGACGCACTGTGCATCTTTTTCTCTGACCTTTGCGAGCGTAGCTGTAAGATACATTTCCTTAAACATATCCAAACTGTTATTGCTGGCCGCGCCGTCTGTTCCGATTGCCACAGGTATTTTCTCATCAAGAAATCTTTTTACAGGTGCAATACCGCTTGCAAGCTTAAGATTTGATGCCGGATTAGTAACTGCATACAAACCGCGCCTTTTAAATATT
>CAJOPM010000012.1 GCA_905236225.1 uncultured Eubacterium sp. | reverse complement strand
GCTGCATTATCCAGATAAACCAACGGTTTTCCATATATTTTCTGATCGAGGATAGGAAAATCCTTTCTCCAGATATTCTCTTTCATACAGCTGTTCCCCCTGTCGTTTTGTCATGTATCATATCATAAACTCGCTGTTTATTTCCAGTACTATGACAAAGAGAGGATATAATACCATAGTAAGTATTACAGTTCTGTTACACTCAATGTGTAAAAAACGGTGGCGCCAATCTTTTAAGATCAGTCGCCACCGTCTGCAATAATTAATGATTTTAAGTAATCGGGCGGGAATTCTCGGCTACTTGTAACCGAGTAGTTCACGAGTTAAGTTTTTTAATAATATTTGGAAGTTCTTTATCTACTATGTCATTGTCAAGCTGACACGTCCCTGCATTGGCGTGCCCTCCTCCTCCATACTCAAGGCACAAATCGCCAATGTTAAAATCAGATGATTTGTTGATAATGGACTTTCCAATCATCACCGCAGTATTCTGTTTCTTGAATCCCCATGCTACATGCACAGAAATTTGAGCCTTCGGATACATTGCGTAAATCATAAATCTGTTGCCGGAGTATATGGTATCCTCTCCTCTAAGATCAAGCAACACAACGTTTCCTTCTACTTTTGCAAGGCGATCTAGCTGCTCTTTAAACTTTTCCTGCTGCTCAAAATAAAGCTCAGTGCGTTCCTTAACGTCGGGAAGCTCTAACACCTCATCAATGGTATGATTAACGCAATAGTCGATAAGCTCCATCATAAGATCATAATTTGATATTCTAAAATCATGGAATCTACCAAGTCCGGTTCGTGCATCCATGATAAAATTCATCAATACCCATCCGGTAGGATTAAGAATCTCCTCCTCTGTAAAATCAGCACTGTCGCCCTTATCTACCGCTACCATAATCTCCTCGGAAACACGTTTAAACTTCTGCTTTCCGCCGTAGTAGTTGTATACGACTCTGGCTGCGCTTTTCGCCTGACCTTCTATTATGAATTTGTCCTTGTACTCTTGCTTCTCTAATCTTCTAAGCTCGCTCTCATGATGATCAAATGCCAGTCCCACACGCGGATCAAACGGCAGATTTGTCGTGATATCATTTTCACTAAGCTCTATCTTTCCATCCTGAACATCCTTGGGATGTACAAACTTAATATCATCAATAATATCAAGCTCTTTTAGCAGCATTGCGCAAACCAATCCGTCAAAATCACTTCTTGTAACTAAACGCTTCTTCATCTCTTTATTCCTCCTGTAGCTAACTTTATCTGTCGTTATTTGCAGCATTATCCAAATCCCAAATATACTCCTCGGCCCAGCTGTATTGGCTCATAAACTCGCCCCTATATTCTTTTATGGCGATAGGATTGCCCTTTAGAAATTCGAAATAGTCGCACTCAATCCGCTCCGGCACAAGCTTGTACTCATTGCGATTATGATAAAATACATCTTCAAGGCCTGCTTGTTTTAAAGTCTTTTTTATATCAAACAGCAGTGCGCTCATATATGATTCCTTGGACTTTTGTAAGTCAGTTCCTTCCCAAAGAATACCACATATCTCGGACCTGTTTGATGTCGCATTAGCTTTAGCCGTAAGATAAGCTAAAAACTCTTTTGACTTTGTCCTTGAAAAATGAAGCGGCTTGCCGTCAAACTCTATGCTGAATTCTCCAAAGCATTTTATAACCAGTTTGGTGGGATCTTTAATCTTTTCGGGTGTTATCTTAAGGTTGTCAAGTTCTGCTTTTATATCATTTGCGTCCACCGGCTTTAACAGGTATCCGCCTATGTGCAGTCTGTAAGCATCAATGGCATAGTCACTGTAAGCGGTCGTCATAATGATATCTACATCCGGCGATATTTCCTTGATTGACTTTGCCGCCTTAAGTCCATTTAGCCTAGGCATCTCTACGTCCAAAAAAACCAGTGATATATCTTTTTCTTCTTTAAATATCTCTACAGCCCTTTGCCCGTCCTCTGCAAGAAATATCATAGCTTCATGCGGCGCTATTGCTTTTTTTACTTCTTTTTCCATGCCGCTTCTCATAATCTTTTCATCATCTGCTATAAGTATTTTCATAGGTCACCCCTTTGCGGAATCCTGATGGTGATTAAGGTTCCTTTACCTATTTCACTCTTAATATCAAGTGTGCCCTCGCACATTAACTTAAGTCTTTTTTTTGTATTGACCACACCTATATGCACGCCTTTTTGATTTTCCAGGATGCCTACATCAAAGCCTACACCATCATCTTCTATTTGGATGGTGTGCATATTATCTTCATAATATGTCCTTAGTGTAATCTTGCCTTCAAGCGGTTCCTTTTTACGAAGACCATGCTTTAGTGAATTCTCTACAAGAGTCTGGACGCTAAACGCCGGCACCTTAAAATCCGTATCTTTAATATCCAGCTCGAAGCTAATCTGATTTTCAAACCTGATTGACTCTACGTTTAGATAACATCGTACCGTCTCAAGTTCTTTCTTAAGTTCTATGCATTCTCTTACATCCAAGACGTCCAGACTTCCCCTCAGATAGCCCGAAAGGTCTTTTATCATTTTTTTGGCTTTGTCGGTATCTTCTTCTAAACTGTAATAGATGCTGGTCATTGCATTGTATATAAAATGCGGCTTGACCTGATTATGCAAAAGCCTTATTTTTTCATCCGATATCCATCTTTCCCTCTCGCGCTCTCTATCTGTAATCTCATTGGTATAATCCATCATATAAGCAACAAAGGTAAGTATTACAGATACGCAGGATGCCAAATTGACAAGCGAAATACCATAATGCATATATTGCAGTATTAAAGATACCATTGGAAAGATAAGCGATATAAACAGGGCGTATTTCTCAAGAAGCTTAAGTTCCTTAAAGAAATTAAGAAGAAGCGCAAGTATGAGAATTACCCCCGTCATATATGTAAAAGTGCCAATACCGCTATATGGCAGTCTGAAATATCTGTTATATTCGTCAAAATCATACAGATAAGGATAAAAAGCATTAATCGTAACTGCTATAATGCCAACAATGCATATGATATATTCTATATTTCTCCAATTCTTTACAGATACATTGGCTCTGTGCTCTATGACTCTTCCAAAGTATGCTACGCCGGCAGCTATTAACAGATATCCCATTATAAATACCATAAAATTGGATATCCTTACTATGTGAAATGCCGCCTCGCCTTCTCTTCCTCTAAATCCTATAGCAAATACATCACTAATCAGCAACAGTGAATCAGCTAAAACAAATCTTATAAGCCCTATTGCCCTCTTTTTATTCAGGTCTATTGTCTGCCATAAGATGATGGCAACTATTATGCAAAAGAAAGCCCCCCAGCCTTCAATTGTCATCTGCACCACTCTAAGAAAGTCCATAGTATTTCCCCCAAAAACGTAAAGTCTCACTTCTTAAGGACTGAAATTTTTTTCCTTTTGAACAGGAAAAATACCACCGGCACATAAGTTACTATCGGAAGCACGAATCCGAAATATTTGTAATTTTCCGACTGCACCAATATATTAAATGCCGCATGATATGTAATAGCCATTGCAAGAAGGGCAAACGTTCCGCAGAAGAATAACTTTCTCTTCTTCCTGACAAACGATACTCCGTATCCTACAAATGAAGTACATATACCATGCATTAATCCTGATGCAAATCCTCTGATACAAGCCCAAACAATCGTTACGGTATCAAAGTTCTGCACGAGTATAACCATATTCTCAAGAACCGCAAATCCGACGCCCAAAGCAAAGGAAATCGGTATCAGTTTTTCCCTGTCATCACTAAATACAAAGGCAAAATAAAGTACAGGAAGAGCCTTTATAATCTCTTCTGTAACCGGAGTAATATTAGTAGTGATATAGTACAAATCTCTGTATGTATGTTCGTAGATAAGTCCGTTTACCTCTGCCGCAAATAAACACGTGCAAATTCCTATGATCATGTACCCCGAAAACAGTCTCGATTTGCCTGTCATTATAGGGAGCATCAAAAGCAACGGTACCACTATGCAAATAAACAGAATGTAAATTATATTGTCCATTTTGCCACCTCTCTTTTCAGTACGGGCAATACGACAATACAGCACCCCGCCATTATTATATTTGAAACCAGATATACCATCATATAGTCGGCACAGTCCGCTACCATCATAAATATAGTAGATACGCAAAGAATCAGGGCAATAATATTGTATCCCCTGATACATCTTATTACTCCAAAATCCACGTCCGGGAAAATAAGATGTTTTAAATGGAATCTCGATGCTGCCATAATTATTATCGCAACAAGAGTATAACTTACAATCTTAGGTTTTTCGGCATCTGTAAAATACACTTGTATGAATATGATTGCCAATATTATGGGCGCTATAAGACTGATAAATCTGTATTTTGCAAATTTCTTCGTTCCATCATCCGCTAACGAATCCATCTGACCATAATTAGCTGATAACAAAAACAAAAAGCATCCTATTATTCCAAGCATTCCTACATTAAAACCAACCGGCATCTCGCCCCTGGTAAAAATCTGCAGCATATAGTATAGGTAACTGATGGTGATGCAGGCAACAGCCAGCGCAACCATCTTTATATATAATGCCTTTTTCTTGGTAATTATATTAACAACACCATATATTAGCCCTGCAAAAGAAGCAAAAAACACTATACAAACTGCTATTGTCTCGATGCTCATGCTTATCCTCCCTCGTATTGTAGTCATATTATCTAAAGTGTATAACATCTTTTTTTTTAGGTCAATCAGCTAAGCAGTAAAAAGCATAAGGAGTTTCAGGCTCCTTATGCTTTATAATTACCTATAAGATTATACTCCCTTCTTTTTATTTCTAGATGCTATTAATATCGTTGTTTCACCGCAAATTATAATTGCCAGTATAAGAACTATTATATTCATTACATTTCCGCCTGCAATCGCCGTACCCGTAGCAGATGCTCCTTTACCTTCGGAAACACCGACTGCCGGCGCGTCTGTGTAGTATGAATCCTGTTTTTCTACAACTTTAACACTGTTGTTTGGATAGTGAACATCTACAAGCGCTGTGGCATTCTCTATCATAGTGGTAGTCTTACCTAATATGTATGATACTTCACCATAATCAACTGCCATCAGATATCCTTCGTAATATCCGTATTTGTAACCGCTCTCATATGCACTCTTAGATGACACCTTATCTTGAGGCTCTGTGGGCGAGCTGTCATACTTAGTATCATTGACGCCTTGCTCATAGCCTGCATCATATCCTACGTTATAGCCTGCATACCAGCTGTCTTCTTCTTCCTGTGATGATGTTACATCTTTTATTTCGTTGTTATTATAATCCGAACTATGTTTGTCAACAACATTATTATAACGCGACGAATCACTTCCTAAATCCTGCGTAACTGCAAAATCCTCTAAAACTACATAAAAGAGCGTCGATGCTGTATCACTTATTGCCTTTTTCATAGTTTCAATTTCATCTGATGAAAATACCTTCTTAGCTGCATCTTGATCAAGTATGGATGTAATTATGTCAACAGCTTCGTCAATAGCTTGTTTTTCCTCTTCGCTATCCCCTGACACAGCTTTTACTAAAGCCATAAAAATACGTGATTTGTTTTCATCTGACGTAATTGCTTTTGTAAATTCATTGTCAAAGTACTCAGTATAAGCTTGCCGCTCTTCCTGCGTCATTCCGCCAAATATTTCACCAAGAGCTATGGCGTCATCTTGTATTATTTCCACATATTTATCTCTGTTTATGCTATCATCCGACGTAACCCAGTTCATAAATTCCTTGATAAATGCGGCATAAGTAGTAGTTCCGGCATTCTTTGTCATTTTGTTATCGCCGTTTATTACCTTCATAAAGTCCAGCTGTTTTTTCTTAAGCTTTTTATTGTTTATATTTACAACTTCTTTGATGCCGCAATTGGTAAATCCCCAGCTATCAGGCACGATATAGGTTATAATGTCATTTTCATCTACTACATTATGAATATTGTTAAATGCCACATCATCCGTTGTTGTATGCGGAGCCTCAAATGTATATACATAAATGTCATCCTGACTTACTCCAAG
>CAJOPM010000011.1 GCA_905236225.1 uncultured Eubacterium sp. | reverse complement strand
ATGAAGGGGCAGGATTTACTAATGGCGGCAGTAAAACAATTGCCTAATCAGATGTTGGATAAATGCAAATTTGAATTCTACGGGGCGAAGGCACAGGCTGATGAGGGCATTTTAGAGCAGCTTAATAAGGCAAAGAAGGAGGGATATCCAATCATGGTTGGGGACGCTCTAAGCAGGAGTGATATGCTAGAGACGATTAAAAAAGCGCACTATTTGATAGCGCCTTCCAGAACAGATACGCTCTCCATGGTTGCAGTGGAAGCAATGATGCTTTCTACAGTGCCGATTATATCAAAGCATTGCGGTGTTACCAAGGCGATATCTGATGAGTCATATATTGGAATAGACCCATATGATGTTACGGCGTTTGCGAAGGTAATAGAGGACGCCGTAAGAATGAGAGAAGATAAATCAAAGTATAGAGAATATGCGGAAGCGGCAAGAATACAGTACGAGACATATTTTACAAAAGATATTTTTAAACAACAGTTTTTAACCAATTTTCATAAAAATAGATAGATAAAAATATAACAACGCCCAAAATTTACACCCGTTAAATTTTGGGCGTTTTGCTCATGTATACCTTTACTATCGGTAGGAAAGTTGTTATTATTGTTACATATGATGGGACAAATCCCGTTAAACAAATAACACATTAACCAATTAGATGAAAGGGGTAACAAATGGACACAAGGGCAAAGGTTCCTTTTTCAGGAACTGATGAGCAAGAGAAGCAGCTGCATGCTGTAATCGACAGACTTAGGGACACCAAGGGTGCACTTATGCCTATAATGCAGCAGGCACAGGATATTTACGGATATCTTCCCTACGAAGTTCAGAAGATTATATCTGATGAGCTTGAGGTTCCGATGGAGAAGATATACGGAGTGGCAACATTTTACTCGATGTTCAACCTTTTGCCAAAGGGCGAGAACAGAATTTCCGTCTGTCTTGGCACTGCGTGCTATGTAAAGGGTGCGCAGCATGTGTACGACAGAATATCGGAAATACTCCGTATCGATGCCGGCGAATGCACCAAAGACGGCAAGTTTTCGCTGGATACTTGCAGATGTGTAGGAGCTTGCGGTATGGCACCGGTCGTTATTATCAATGATGACGTGTACGGAAGGATGACACCGGAGAAGATTGAGGATGTTCTCAAGAGATACTAAGATAAGGAGTAACGATGACTGTAGAAGAATTAAATAAAATTTATAAAAAAATGAAGCATCACGTTAATGTCGGGGATGAGCCACAGAAGATAGATCATAAGCGTATTGTTGTAGGTATGGCAACATGCGGTATAGCCTCAGGTGCGAATTTGGTATACAACTCAATAAAAGATGAGCTTGATAAGAAAAAAGTGGCAGATTTTGAGCTAAAGCCCACGGGATGCATAGGTCTGTGCCAGTACGAGCCGATCGTCGAGGTTTTCGAGCCGGGCAAAGACAAAGTTACATACATCAAGATGGATGAGAAGAAGGCTCAAGAGGTTGTGGAAAAACATATAGTAGGCGGCAACGTCATAACCGAATATACGGTAGCAAGCAGGAGGATATAACGTATGAGTGAGGCAAAAAACCAGGGCGGTTTTTCCCTGGCTGATACAAATTATTATAGAAAACAAAAAAGAATTGCGCTAAGGAACTGCGGAGTTATAGATCCATGCGATATAGAAGAGTATATCGGGACGCAGGGGTATCAGGCTCTCGCCAAGGTGCTCTTAGAGATGACGCCGGATGAGGTAATTCAGCTGGTGCTTGACTCAGGCCTTAGAGGAAGAGGAGGAGCAGGATTCCCGACAGGAAGAAAATGGCTCTTTGCATCGGGCAACAGAGGCGAGGTCGAAAAATACGTCTGTTGTAACGCCGACGAAGGCGACCCGGGAGCTTTTATGGATCGTTCCGTTCTTGAAGGCGATCCGCATGTTGTGCTTGAAGCAATGGCAATAGCAGGATATGCCATAGGTTCTAATCAGGGATATATTTATGTCAGAGCAGAGTATCCGCTTGCAATCGAAAGACTTGAGATAGCAATCGATCAGGCGAGAGAAAGAGGTTT
>CAJOPM010000010.1 GCA_905236225.1 uncultured Eubacterium sp. | reverse complement strand
CTTTTGATATCCTTTTGACCGTTTTGGAGTCTTTTAGTCCATCGGTAAGCTCATCCATTGCATTATCAATCACTTTTTGCGATGAATTAAGCGCAAGATAATCGCTTGCCAATTGCGATAGTTCCTCTTGCGAAGGCACAAGACCTCCCAGCTCTTCTATGAGCATCTGTCTGATTTCATCTGAACTTTTTCCCACAAAGTCGCTGTAGCTAAGATTAATATCCGAGGCCGAAACATCATCTCCGATTTCTTCTATAGCGTAATTTACATAACCCGACATAAGATCCGCTATCATATCCTGAAGAACCGATTGTATCAGCGCCGAGTCGTCTTCATCAACCTCTATGCCTTGCTGCAAAAGATATGCCGGAAGAGAAGAAATCTCCTTACTAACCTGACTCGTCATAGATTCCATAGCATCGGATATATCAGAATTTTCCATGGCTTTTGATAGCGAAGATATATCAAAATCAAACGAAAACAGCTCATTCATCGCATCTGCTGCGGCATCCTCATCTACGCTGAAAGCATTTTTTAATTTTTCTTCATCTACGTTAAAGAGTTTTGACAAATCCAAAAGGTTAGCATTTTCTTCATTCAGCTCATCAAACGTTTTGCCGGTAAATACATCTACGTCTTCATCAGCAAGCTGCTCATTTACTATCTTGGTCTGCGATGCCATCCTGATAACCTCGTCCCCTAAAAGATACGAAAAAGCTATTCCCTCGCTTAGGGCTCCGCTTTCAATATCATCTTTGAGACGCACAACGCCTACGACCTTCATGGTAATTCCTTTTTCAAGCTGTTTTTTCATATAATCATTGTCTGATGACTTATCTACCCAGCTCTTGGTTTTTTTATTATATTTATAACAGTAAGCTTTTGGAATAACCTTGTAAGTTAACGATAACGCATCCGAATACGTCATATAAACATCCGGATCAATAAAGTCAAATGATTCTGATCTTCCCATTTTATTTAGCCCATTATCATATGCCAGCTTGTTAAGCACTCCGATATGATACAAGGTAAAATCGCTGATGCTGCCATCCGGGCTTAGCACCAATACTGCCTCGTCGGCGTCATTAGCCCAGCGGCCTGCAAGCACATCATACTGCGAATCAAGGAGATTGGTATTATCTATCATCTCACTGAATGCGCTTCCCGTTCCTATACTAAATCCAAAATTAGAGCTTACTGCGCTAAAGCCGGAGAGTGAGTCCGAACCATTAAGCAGCATCACTTCTTCTGCCGCCGCCTCGGCTCCTGTCTTAGGAGTGGACTTTTCACCGTCTTCTTTATTCTTTGAATTATCGTTATCTTCGCTGTTAATGAGAATTGATTCGTCTGTCTTTAGCCCTTCTATGGCACTAACCTTTGTGTCGTAGGCATAGATTTGGGGCGTAATTCCATAGTCATAGTCAATTACGTTAGTATAGCTTTCGACTTCTTCTCTATTGTCCTCTATGTAATCCTTAAAAGCCGCTAGATTATTGATACTTAATGTATCCATAATCTGTCCTAATACATGTTCTTCTTCTATATAATCATCTTCACTGACTTCTTGGGTATCATCCTCATCCGTATCGGTGCTCGAGCCAAGCACGCCTGAAATTCCCTCATCTGAAAACAGACTGGTAAGATTGGCTGTATTTTTTGTTATGGAGAGCGGGTAAGCTGAGAGCGTATCCTGCTCTACTTTAGCTATGTAATCATTAACTCCTGTTGACACCGCAAGAATTGCGGAAATTCCCATAATTCCGATAGAACCGGCAAAGGCTGTAAGAAATGTACGTCCCTTCTTGCTCATAAGATTGGCAAATGATAATGCAAGCGCCGTAAGGAATCCCATGGAAGCCTTTTTTACATTGCCGTCTGCAGCAGGTACCGCAGCCATCTGTGACGGTTCGATAGGCATAGAGTCGCTCTCTATCTTACCGTCTAAAAGCCTGATAGTTCTGGTCGCATACCTTTCTGAGAGCTCAGGATTATGTGTAACCATAATAACCAGTCTATCCTTGGATATTTCCTTTAATATATCCATAACCTGTATTCCGGTCTCAGTATCCAGCGCTCCCGTAGGCTCATCTGCCATAACAATATCAGGATTGTTGACCAGCGCTCTGGCTATTGCAACACGCTGCATCTGTCCTCCCGACATCTGATAAGGCATCTTGTGAATATGGTCTGCAAGCCCTACCATCTTTAGCGCTTCTATTGCTTTTTGTTTTCTTTTTGCTTTGCTCTGGCCTGAAATTTTAAGTGCAAGCTCCACGTTACTTAAGACATCCTGATGCGGAATCAGGTTGTAGCTTTGAAATACGAAGCCTACACTGTGATTTCTATAAGTTTCCCAATCAGAGCCTTTAAATTCTTTGGTGGATTTGCCATTAATAACAAGCTGTCCGCTATCCGGCCTATCAAGTCCCCCTAAGATATTAAGAAGCGTCGTCTTGCCGGATCCTGATGGTCCTAAAATCGACACAAACTCACTATCCCTAAAGGTTATCGATACATCATCAAGTGCCCTTTGGGTTAAATCTCCGGTTTTATATTCCTTAATTAAATGTCTTGCTTCTATCAAAATACTTTCTCCAATAAAGTAACTTATATGCGTTATGGCTCATTATACTACCTATTTTCAGTAAACAAAAGTACTTTTGACATATTGTAAGCCTTAGGCAACTCTTGACGCATATAAAGAATTGCGTTTATAATGCCTCTTACCATGAATAATAAAAAGAATTCTCAAACATCAAGAACTTTATACTATTATTTTGCAGCTACGCTTAAGCACTGGCCTTACTTTTTGCTTGGATGTGTTGCCACGCTTGCGTTTGTATTTTGCTTATCATTTGCCAATCCTTTAGTGGTTGCGGACATCGTTGATATTATAGGGGCAGGCGGCGTATCTTCCGATATGGTCTTTAAGGTCTTTGGTCCATATATTTTTTGGCTGATTATCGCCAATCTTGCAGGACAGGTCGGCAGCAAGCTGCAGGATTACTGCGTATGGAAACTGGAAATTCTCATATATTATGATTTATCAACCAAGGTTTTTGACACACTCTCTAACCAATCGATGACTTTTCACAACAGCCGCTTCGGAGGATCGCTTGTCAGCCAGACGAGTAAATTTACAGATGCATATAACAGGCTTGTTGAGGTGTTTTTCTACTCACTCTTTCCGGCAGTGCTTTCTGTTATATTTACGATTGTACTTTTAGCAAAGGCTGTTCCGTATTACGTGGTAGCTCTTATGGCTATTTTGGTTGTTTATCTTTGGGTTGTTTATCTTTTATACAGAAGACTTCTAAAAATGAATGCAAAAACTGCCGGTGCACAGAATCGCTTATCCGGTGAACTTTCAGACAGCATTACAAATATCCTGGCAGTCAAGACATCAGGTAGAGAAGATTATGAAAAAAGCCTTTTTGATTCGGCCAATAAAGATGTACGAGCCGCTGATTCCAAGCGTATGAGAGGTTCTCTTTTAAGCGGCGCAGCTGCTTCTGCGATAATACTTGGGATAATGATTGTCCTTACAATTTTTATAAGCGGAGGAAATGCGTGGTTTGGCATCAGCGCCGGCACGT
Source organism: uncultured Eubacterium sp. (assembly GCA_905236225.1). Lineage (GTDB taxonomy): Bacteria > Bacillota > Clostridia > Lachnospirales > Lachnospiraceae > Eubacterium_C. The sequence continues at coordinate 1,255 of CAJOPM010000010.1, read as the reverse complement.
TGGTTATGATGTATACATACACTTATCAGCTTACCAGCCGTTTTAATATGATGAACTCTGTAATGCAATCTATCAACAGAGCCTTCGGTGATGCCCATGATATGACCAAAATTCTCGATATGCCTCGTATGGTTGCTGACGATGAAAATGCGCCAGATCTTAATGTTTCTTCAGGTGCAATCAACTTTGAGCATATCAATTTCAAATATGCCGATTCCAAATCAACTAATGAAATCTTTGATGATTTTACTCTTAGTATCCCGTCCGGTCAAAGAATTGGTCTTGTCGGCAAATCCGGCTCAGGCAAAACGACTCTTACCAGGCTGCTCCTTAGACTTTCGGATGTTCAAGGCGGACAAATCTTAGTAGATGGGCAGGATATATCACATGTAAAGCAGATTTCTCTTCGCAGGCAGATAGCTTATGTACCGCAGGAACCTCTGCTCTTTCACAGAACAATTTCAGAAAATATAGCTTACGGCAAACCCGATGCATCTCCTGAAGAAATCAGAAAGGCTGCTTATGATGCAAATGCTCTTGAATTTATCGAGCAGCTGCCGGATGGGTTTGATACGATTACCGGTGAGCGAGGTGTTAAGCTCTCGGGCGGTCAGCGCCAGAGAATCGCCATCGCCAGAGCCATTCTAACCAACGCTCCTATACTCGTATTAGACGAAGCTACAAGCGCACTTGATTCAGAAAGCGAAGCTTTAATACAATCTGCTCTTACCAATCTTATGAAAGGTCGCACTTCAATTGTTGTTGCGCATCGCCTCTCGACCGTATCAAATCTTGATAGGATTGTAGTACTAAAAAACGGTGCCATCGTAGAAGATGGCACCCACAGTGACTTAATAGTTCAAGACGGCGAATACGCCAAATTATGGCAAAGACAAACCGGAGGGTTTATGGATCAGGATTAATTCCTAACCTCACCTATAATACTTTGTTGATATCTATGCCGATATATCAGTTCCGTTTGGTTTTATTGCCACGACCTATAGCAGTCAACCATATCTTCATAAATTACAGCATTGTCCCTGCATGCATCATTATCCTTGCAGTAGCTTCCATCCTCAACTGTCGCAGCGCAATTAGCAAACCCTTCATATATATGGCGATAGTGCCTTTGAATACAAGTTCTCGACTCTTCAGGCTCTTGTTTGGCTTTTTTTGAGACATTGGCACTGCATGAATAACGCCCACCGCCGGCTGCCGCCTCAAGCTCATCAATTGACAGTTCCTGTCCTAAAAT
>CAJOPM010000009.1 GCA_905236225.1 uncultured Eubacterium sp. | reverse complement strand
TCTGCCCTAAGTACAACATCCGAAAATCTAAGGTCTTCTGATGAATATTTACTCTTTCTTCTCGTCATTGCCCTGATTCTTGCAAGTAACTCCTTCATTGCAAAAGGTTTGGTCAGATAATCATCGGCTCCCGCATCGAGCCCGACAACTCTATCGTCAATCTCGGCTTTTGCCGTAAGAAGCAGCACCGGGGTTGTGATATTTTTTTGTCTAATCTCTCTTAGTACCTCTATGCCTGACTTTAGCGGCATCATTATATCTAATATAATAGCATCAAAACTTTCTTTCATTATTTTATCTGATGCTTCTTTTCCGTCATAAACAGCGGTTACATCATACCCTTCATGATTAAGCACCGCTACGAGCGCACGGCTCAAATCCTGCGTATCCTCTGCTAATAATAGTTTCATATTTAAACCTCTTGATTAATCATATCCCTTATTGTCTGCATAGACATCTCTGTTGAAGCAAGTTCGTCTGCACATCTTTTAAGTTCTGAAGTGATAAGATTCAAATCACTTGATATGTTCTTTTTGTATTTGAGTGAATGTTCAAGTGCAGCCCATGTATCCTGGGAAATAGTACGTATTTGTATTTCTATATAATATTTGTTGTCATATCTTATAATAAGATGAAGACTCCTATAGCCGTTGTCTTTAGCGTGGCGGATGTAGTCTTTTTGCGTAACCACTTCGAGTTCTTTTGCTTCAAGCAGCATATCTTTTATAGCATATACGTCGCTTACAAACGCACAGACAATCCTGATCCCTATTGCATCATGTATCTTATAGAGTGCTGAATACTCCGTCTCATCAAGATTATTGCGGCGGCATTTTTCTCTCATGCTCTCTTCGGATTTAATGCGGCTTAAAACGTGATCGATAGGCTTTATGTGAGCATCCTTTTGGATTTGGGCGCTTATCATTTCTATGCGTCCTAAGACTGTATGCATTGCAGCTTCCATAAGCGGCCTGTGCCCGCCATATATCGAGCCATCCGTATTAACCTGTTTGCTAAGGGATTCTTCAAATGTCATATTATCTCTCCAAAAAAATATTAACTCCTATGTTATATCAAAAATTTGTGAACTTTTAAAGGAGATGAAAATATTTTCATCTCCTTTAGAATCTTAAGCTAAATATCCGCGCCCCGAAGAGCCCACATAGCTTTCATTTATATCGCTTTTTCCGTAGGTCATACCGGCGTATACCTGCTCGGCATTTTCCATCATCGGCTTAGATGTATCTGTTTTGGCAACTTCTTTAAATGCTTCATAGATTGGTGTTATTATTTCGCAGGAGGTATCAAGCTCGTCTACTCTGTAATGCACCTTTGCCGCTGAGAGCTTATCTCTTGAAAACCTATAGAGTCTGTAAAGATTTGCCGATAATTCGTATTTAAAGTCGAGCGTATCTTCAAGTCTTGATAATACCTGATCTGCGGCATTTACATTTTCTTTGAACTGCTCGTGCTCATCTTTGGCTCTGCAAATCTTAGCATCTTCTATATAAGTAAAAAACATCTCAAACATTACAACCACAAGACTGCTTCTATTGCTTCCGGTAATGCGGCGGGTAAATTCTATTTTCTTTTCGGCTTCCATCATTATTACCTTTCTGATTTACTGTAGAATCTGAAGAACTGTCTGCGGTATATCGTTTGCCTGTGACAGTACGGATATAGCTGCCTGATCCAAAACATTTTGTTTGGTATATTCAGACATTTCTTTTGCCATATCAACGTCCTTAATTCTTGAAAGTGCAGAGTTCATATTCTCCTCGAACTCATCCAAAGAATCTACAGTATAATCAAGTCTGTTCTCATATGCACCAAGTTTGGAACGAACAGAACTTACATATGATAGCGCATCATCAAGCTTTGTGATTGCCTCAGAAGCCCATCCCATTACAGTTACATCAATGTCTGAGATTCTCATAGCCTCTGTCGTTACCGGCGGTATAGATATGTTAATTGTCTGTCCTTCATTAGCGCCCACCTGAAGAGTCATATAGCCGATATTAGTAACATCAAGCGTTACATCGGAATTTGCTGCCATAGTCGGATCTACGTCAAACTGCATCGAAAAACCGTTTACGTTTGTTATCTTGATATAATTTCCATCTGCTGCCACAGTTGTTCCGGGCGGGAAATCAGATGCATCTATGCTAACTGCAGCATCCGAGCCGCTAACAACATCAGGTGTTGATACCGTCAGTCCTAAAAACGCTGCAACATCATCATTTTCAGTAGATATTGTCATTGTCTCTGATGCACCATATTGAATCGATGTAAATGTAAGAGTATCTCCTGCATTAATCTGTGCATCTGTTGATGATGAAAGCTCTACTCCGGCCTGCTCGCAGCCTTCTCTTAATTTCTCATAAGCTTCGGAGGGCGTATCAGTACTTGAAAATGTAATATTAACGCCATTTATGCTTAGCGTTCCATCCGGCACGCTTCCTGTTGCGGTATAACTTTTTTCTGCCTGTGTTCCGACTGATGTTACCGTAAAATCATATTTAGCGGCATCTACTTCATCAGCAATAATAACATTGCTGATGCCGTCATTATTGGCATACGTCTTTCTGCCCTGAGTTCCGTCAAGTAATGTCTGAGTATTAAATTCCGTATCGGATGCGACCCTGTCTATTTCCTGAAGAAGCGAATCTATCTCTGATTGAATCGCTCTCTTATCCTCAAGCGCATTAGTATCATTTGCAGCCTGCACTGCCAACTCTCTCATACGCTGCACGATACTTGTAACTTCGTTAAGAGCACCGTCTGCCGTCTGTATAACCGATGTTCCGTCTGAAGAATTTCTCGAAGCACGGTTTAGCCCGTCTATTTGAGCCATCATCTTGTTGGAAATTGCCATACCTGCGGCATCATCTTTGGCGTGGTTGATTTTGAAACCGGATGATAGACGTTCGATGGACGCTGTCAGTGCATTCTCCGTTCTGACAAGCTGATTGTTAACGGTAACTGCTGACATATTGTGATTAACTTTCATATTCTGATACCTTCCTGATTTCTTACGCGTCCTTGCATAATTTATTCATCCGTGAAGATTTCATCTGTATAGTTTATCGGTTGTCTTTATGCATCTCTTTATAAGTTTTATCAGCTTCTTCCTACTGAAGATAGAAAATCTTTTGCCACTTTGTAGAGGCGGCTGGTCATCAGCTCATTATCTTTTTCTGCCAAATTATTCTCACCACTGTTATCTAAAAATTTGTTTAAATCCAAATTATTTGATACTACGGCGTTTATATCGCAATCGTCACCGGATGCATCCGTAAAATCATTAATAAGCTGCTCGCACCAAAGTCTTGATGTCTCATTTTCAGAGGCAACGATTCCTCTTATTCCGTCTTTAGAAGCATTTAGCTGCGCTGTGATCTTACCATATTCTGCTGTCGAAAAGGCAATATCAACCTTGCCCTTTTCCTGCGTGCCTCTTACTATTTTAAGGCTGACCTGCGCCATCTTAGAGTTAACCAAAACAGGAATTTCATAATGCTCCTCATACGACATCTTCGTAGCAAGTTTAATCTGCTCATTAAGAATCTTCATCTGTCTGATATCAAGGTGAGTGATACCCTCTTCTTCTAAGAAGCTGCTCATAGCTTCTTCTGCTGCGTCTGCAAGCGCCTCTTGCGCCTTCGCCATATCTTCGGGCGTTTTTATGGCCTCGCCGAATCTTTCTAGAATCTGCTGCTTTGCATCCTCAATATCTATATCCGACAAATTCTCGCTTTCAAATAATGAGCTAAAAATGCTGCCTCGCTGATTTCTCAGCCTGTCTGCCGCCATCATTGTATAGAGATTCTTTGGATAATCAAACCTATCAAGAAGCCTGATTACGCCCTCTTCCATATTGGCGCATTCATTTGCAAGCTCAAGCTGCGCAGCGTTATATTGCTTATCAAGCTCTTTCATATTTTGGGCACTCTCTTCGTCATTAGAATCCTGAAGCATTTTTTCAAATATCTCTTCAGGGGTCATATTCATCATATCATCTGCATTTGACGAAAACTGACCTGCTCCGCTTTTATCGTCTGCTAATATCTGCGCCGCCCGAACTGACTGATATGCTGCATCAATCTGCTGCGAAATTGAATTGCTTAGCGAACCGTTTACGCCTTCAAAGCCGTCATCAATTGTATAATCCATTCTGCCTTGTTTTTTATCGCTTCTTGATGCGCTAAGATAATTCTTGAGCGTAAAATCTGCGCCTTGCGCAAGGAGCTGTCCTGTCAATACGCCTTCATCCGAGGCTATCTGATTAAGAAGTCTGTATATTCCTATATAGCTTTCTCTTTCCTCAGCGGAAATATCGCCCCTTCTTTCTAATTTAAACAGATATTCGCTGAATTTTTCGCCCGTATCATTTTCATTATTCTGCATCATATCATCGGCTGTTTGGTTAAGCTCATCTACGCTCATCTCTAAAGGATTGATGCCTTCTCTAATCATATCAAGCACAGTTGCCGGACGCATACGGCTAAACATAAGCTGCACCTTGGCATCCGCAAGCTTTACCTGCTCGATTGATGAGATGCTGATCTCGCTAGAGCTTCTTGCAAGAATATGAACCGCCCTGATATTTGACTCATTTACATCAAGCTGCAAGTCCTTAAGAATCTCATCGGTATTTGCAAATGCTTTTGTAATGTTGTCCCCAAGATCTGCTCTTGGCGCAGTCATAAGAGTCTCGTATTTTTGGTTTGCCTCTTCGTATCTTGCTTTAAGTGCTATTCCCTCATCCGATACCTGACTTAAGGGAATCCTGGTAATATTCTCTCTTGCAAGCAAATCAAAAGGCGCGCTTTTTAGATTTTCTATCGCCTGCGTAGTATTGGAATAGGCGTCAAGATTCTCTTTAGTAGCCTCAATGCCGGATGCATTTAAAACATCAGCGTTTAGCTTATTTTCTGCAACACGAAGATCTTCTACAAGCTTGGTTAATGATAATGTCTCTATCTGTATTCCGTTTTTTAACAGAAGATGATTTGCACTAAGGCTCATCATTAGTCTTGCCTCTTCTAATTTTCTTCTTGCACTTATCATATTCAGATCGTTTTCATCATATTCGGCTTGCTGCTGATTCTGATTATTATTGGAATCATCTTCATTTGATTGCATATCTTTAAGCGCATTTAGAGTCACTGTAACATTCTTGCTTTCAAGTGATACGATGTCTTCGGGCGTAGCATTTTCTATCGTATCTATAGCATCCTGCGCTCTTTTATACAGATCAAATCCATCTGCTATATAAGCCTGCCCGGGTCTTGCCCCCTCAAGTATGGATGTTATTGCTCTATCTACTATCTCAGACGCGTTTGAGCCAATTTCAATCTGTCGAAGCTTATCTAGCATTTGCAGATTCTCATCGGTCACCAAAAGGTCATTATCAAAAAGATATGTCGCATCCTCTACGGCTGCTTCTTTGTCATACCTTGATGATTTCAGGGCTGCATCATAGAGCATCTGTTTTACATTTTCATCATCTGATGTAATGTTTTTCTTATCCTCATATGTTCCGCCGGCAAACTGCGCCTTGGCAGTTGTTCCCGAAAGCAAAGTATAATCCACTCTGATATCGCCGGATGGTAAGTCCCCCATAGAGGCAAATGTTGCCTTATAGATATTCTCAATAGTAGGCTGCGCCTCGTTTTCTATCAGGCTGTTTATTGCCTGCGGCGTAAGCTTGTCTGAAACCTGCCTAACCTGCGATGCCATAGATAATGCACTCTTTATATCTGCAACATTTTCCGATGAAGCGCTAAGCCCTGCTCCATTTAGCGCATCTTCAATCTGGCGTGCAAATGAAGCAGACCCCATCACCTCTTCTATTGCTTCAAGTGGTATATCTGATGGGAAATAACTTACGTCCTTGCCTGCCTGGGCAAGTTTTAGTTTTATCTTATCAACTTCAGTAAGAACCGTCCCCGGCTCATCCTTCAGAAGCGAGAAACCTTCTTCTTTGATTTGTCCATACTCCTCGTCGGTCAGAGTATCTGCTATATATTTAAGATTATCATTTCCAAAAAGATCTGCCGAAGATATTTCATCTACTACGTCTTCTATGGTTTTGTCATTAGAATAGCTAGGGCTTAGTAAATCGCTCTTTTGCCCTATATTAAGATTTTGAGATAAAAAAAAGGAGCCGGAAAATTCTGATTGCGACTTGATGAGTGCATTGGCCTCGCCCATACTATCATCTGCGTGCGTAGTAATTTCCTGCATACCTACTCTATCTATCTTCATAATATTCTCCCAATTACTGTACTGCCTTACCCTCCTTCCGTGGAGATACGATTAAAAATCCGATACATAAAAGCTAATCCGTTGCTCTTTATACCATATATGTCGGCAAATCAGGTGGATTAGTTTAGCCCGCATGCTGCATAGTGGCGCGCCTTAGCGCACCACCACTTTCTTTAAGCATCCCGTTATCTTGTTGTTTTTCACTGATTTTATCTTAGAGCCGTTATAAACAAATATCCC
>CAJOPM010000008.1 GCA_905236225.1 uncultured Eubacterium sp. | reverse complement strand
ATACGTAGGATAAAACTAGAAGCAAAGCCTTTAATATCAAAAATGCGCAGCGAAATGAAGACGAAAGAGGCATTTAACCTAAAGTCACTTATAAATGAAGTTATAAACGAAGTGTCATATCAGATGGATGGTACCTCGTATGAGGCATTTCTTACATATTTCAAAGAAAATACCATAAGTTTGCTGGATTATTTTCCGCTTTCGGATACGCTCGTTATACTTGATGAACCTGCTCATATTTCAGAAAGCGCAACTTTGTGTGAAGAAGAATTTGATGATGCAGCCAAATATAGAATCGAGATGGGCTATATGCTGCCCGGTCAAAGAAAACTTCGTTTTACGATAGAGCAGACAATGGATATACTCAGCAAATACCATACGCTCGCATTAAGTGATCTGGGACTTGCATCAGGTGTTTTTGATATTAGAAAAAATGAGAGTGTTAAGACATTAAGTATCAATCCTTACAATAATAGTTACGAGGCATTGCTATCTGACCTTGTCAAGTACAAAGAAGATGATTATAAAGTGATACTGCTCTCGGGCTCAAGGAGCAGAGCAAAAAGACTCGCCGATGAACTGACTTTAGAGGGGATAAATGCTTATTATTCTGAAAACTATGACAAGGCGCCGCTAAATAGGCAGGTGATGGTTTCTTACGGAAAGATGAAAAAGGGGGTAAAATATCCCGAAGCAAAGCTTGCCATCATTACCGAAAGCGACGTCTTTGCAAGAGAAGAGAGCAAGAAAAAGAGAAAAAAAGGCAAGAAAAGAACTGATTATGTATCCGATTTTTCCCAGCTTAAAATAGGCGATTATGTAGTGCATGAAAGCTATGGGCTCGGAAGATATCTCGGAATAGAAAAAATAGAGTCAGGCCGCACGATAAAGGATTACATAAAAATAGCATATGCAAATAATGAATATTTGTATATACAGGCCGGACAGCTTTCGGCTCTTCAAAAATATGCCGACTCATCTGCCGAGGGGGTAACACTTAATAAGCTCGGGGGAATGGAGTGGGCAAAAACCAAGGAAAAGGTCAAAACAGCCGTCACTGACGTGGCTAAAGAGTTGGTAGAGCTTTATGCCCAGCGTCATAATGCAAAAGGATATGCATTTGGACCGGATACCCTCTGGCAGCGTGAATTTGAGGAAAAATTCCCCTTTGAAGAAACATTGGGGCAGGCAAAAGCCATAGAAGATACCAAAAATGATATGCAAAGCGCCAAAATTATGGACAGGCTTATCTGCGGCGATGTCGGATACGGTAAGACGGAAATTGCCATTCGTGCTGCATTTAAAGCGGCGCAAGAGAATAAGCAGGTAGTATATTTGTGCCCTACTACAATTTTGGCCAAGCAGCATTATGAGACGTTTTATGAAAGAATGAAAGATACGGGCGTAGGCATAGAACTTTTGTGCAGATTCAGAACGCCGAGTCAGATTAAAGAGTCTCTTAAGAGAATTAAAGCAGGAACTGCTGATATAGTTATAGGAACACACAGAGTGTTATCAAAAGACGTTGTGTTTCATGATTTAGGGCTCCTTGTAATAGACGAAGAGCAAAGATTCGGAGTCAAACACAAAGAGCGTATTAAGCAATTGCGCAAAAACGTAGATGTGATCAGCCTTAGTGCGACGCCAATTCCAAGGACGCTTCACATGAGCCTTATCGGAATCAGGGACATGAGTATATTAGATGAGGCGCCTTTAGAAAGAATGAGCGTACAGACTTATGTTATAGAATACAATGAAGAGATTATAAGAGAGGCAATACGAAGGGAATGCGTAAGAGGAGGCCAGGTTTTCTACGTTTATAACAGAGTCAAAGATATCGAAGAGGAAGCTGATATGCTTCGTAAAATGCTGCCGGATCTTAATATCGTCAGCGCACATGGTAAGCTCTCAGAGAGACGTCTTGAAGATATTATGTTAAGGTTTATAGACGGCAGTATAGATGTGCTTGTATCAACAACTATCATCGAGACAGGGCTTGATATTCCAAATGCAAATACAATAATAATACAGGATGCGGACAGATTCGGACTTTCCCAGCTGTATCAGCTAAGGGGCAGAGTGGGACGCTCTAACCGCACGGCATATGCATTCCTTATGTATAAAAAAGACCGCATGATCAAGGAAACTGCCGAGAAGAGATTGTCGGCGATAAGCGAATTTACGGAGCTTGGCAGCGGCTATAAGATAGCTATGAGAGATTTGGAGATAAGAGGCGCCGGAAATGTTTTGGGCGAAAAGCAGCACGGACATATGCAGCAGGTCGGATACGAGCTTTATTGCAAGATGCTGAGCGCCGCATTATCCAGGCTAAAGGGAGAAGAGATAATAGACGATTTTGATACGGAAATCAAGCTTAGCAGCAGCGCATTTATTCCAAACGATTATGTAGAAAGTGAGAACATTAAGCTATCATTATACAAAGAAATCGGCTCGCTTGAGGATGAGGAAGATGCGATGAAATATGAGGACGGGCTGATAGACCGCTTTGGGGATATACCTAAAAGTGTGGATGCGCTTATTAAAATTTCGCTTCTAAGAAGCAAAGCACACAAATGCTATATCACACAGATTAACCAAAAAAATGCCAATCTTAATATAGAGTTTTATGAGCAGGCCAAGATAGATCCGGCAAAGCTGCTTGAGTTTGTGGCGGATAATAAAGACAGAATCAGGGTAATAAACAATGCAGGATCAACCTCGCTGATATGCACACTTATGCAAAGAGGAAAGAAAAAAATGATGGATCCCCTGGAGGCGGCTGCAGGTTATATAGATGAACTTAGCAAAAAGGTGTTGTAAGGAGAGTGTAAGTGAAGCTAATAATATCAGCATTGGGAAATAACAAAAAAATAGCGATAATGGCACCTGTATTTAAAATGGCAGAGGCCTTCCTGGAGTTGTTTGTTCCCCTTATCATCGCAGATATTGTTGATATAGGGCTAGGTAGCGGCGACTATTCTTATTGCCTAAGAGCGTGCGCAAAGCTTGCAATATTGGCGGCAAGCGGGCTTGCTCTTTCCTTAAGCGCGCAGTATTTTTCCGCGCTCTGCGCCACATGCGTAGGAAAGAAGCTTCGCAGCGACTTGTTTGATAAATGCGTAGGCATGACCTTTACTGATATGGATTCTTTTGGAGAGTCAAGCCTTATTACAAGAATGAGCGCAGATGTAAATGGGGTTCAATCCGGAGTTAATTTGACTTTGCGATTGTTGCTTCGCTCGCCGTTTATCGTGGTCGGAGCATATATTATGGCTCTCATTATAGACGTAAAAATATCGCTGATTTTTGCAGCTGTAATCATTTTGCTTGCAATTATTGTAGCGCTTATTATGAAATTTAACATACCGGGTTATGAGTCGGTGCAGCGGTCTCTTGATATGATTACGCTAAGAAGCCGCGAAGCTCTTGACGGAATTAGAGTAATAAGGGCATTAGGCAAAGAACGAGATGTTGTAAATGAATGTGACAGCAGGGCTGATGAGCTTAAAGAAAAGCAACTAAAAGTAGGATATATATCATCTCTTATGGATCCTTTGACTTTTATAGTAGTAGAAGGGGCTGTGGCGCTGCTGCTTGTTATCGGGGCGCGTTTTGTTAATACGGGCAGCCTTACGCCGGGGCAGATAGTGGCTCTTATCGGATATATGACGCAAATACTAAGTGAGCTTTTAAAATTTGCAAATCTTATTATAGCTTTATCCAAAACCGCAGCATCGATACGACGTATAAAAGAAGTTTTGAATGTTCCTTCTAAAATGCCGCACAAAGAAACAATTGATAAAGCTGATCGCGGCGTTTTGGCTTCATTTGAAAATGTTACATTTTCGTATCATGCGGGGGCTAAGCCTGTGTTAAATGATGTCAGCTTCGAAGTAAAGGCAGGAGAGAAAATCGGAATTATAGGAAAGACTGCAAGCGGTAAGTCGACTATAGCAAAACTGCTTATGGGATTCTACAAGCCTGATAGCGGCTCGGTTCGCATAGCTAAAGGCGCAGAGGATGTCCCTGTAAATATAGCGATGGTAGGGCAAAATGATACGCTTTTTATCGGCAGCATCAAAAGCAATATTTTAATGGGAAATGCCAAGGCTTCGGACGAAGAGGTAATAAAAGCGCTTAAGGATGCTCAGGCATATGATTTTATTGAAGACAGACCCAATGGGATAAATGACACAGTAGAACAAGGAGCCTCTAATTTCTCCGGAGGGCAAAAACAAAGAATGCTGATAGCAAGAGGTCTTATAGCAGATGCGAATCTTCTTATATTGGATGATGTTACCTCTGCGCTGGATGCAATTACGGAATCTAAGTTTAAAAGGGCGCTTAAAGATAATAATATAGGTAGTGCACTGATTTTCATTTCTCAAAAACTAACTGCGCTTGAAGATATGGATAAAATACTTGTGCTTGATGACGGCATGATAGCCGGATTTGATACATTTGAGAATTTATTGGTCACATCGAAGGTGTTTAGAGAAATATATAACAGCCAATACAAAAAGGCATCTTCTGTTTTACAAAAAGGGGGGATGTCATGATGAGCAAGATGGCTGCAATAATAAGGCTTTTAAAGCTGTTAAAGCATTCCCGGGTATTAATGTTTATAAGCATTATATGCGCTGCATTTAGCGTGGGCGCTATGCTGCTGATACCTATTGTTACAGGTGATGCAATTGATCTTATTGTCGGCAAGGGCAATGTTGACTTTGCAGGGGTAATGATTTGTGTAAAAAACATTGTCATTCTCATCGTGATAGGATTTGCATCTAAGTATATTATGGGCATTGTAAATAACAAGATAGCCTATACAATAAGTGCTAAGCTTAGAGGAGAGATGATAAGAAAGCTGCAGCTGATTGAGCTGGGCGAGGTTGATAAGAGAAATAGGGGAGATATATTAAGCCGGATTACCACAGATATAGACCAGATCTGCGACGGGCTGATGCTGGGGATGATGCAGCTTTTTGTCGGACTTGCGCAGATAGTAGGGACGCTTATATTTATGCTGGGAATGAATATTTATGTGGCAATAATTGTAATCGGTCTTACTCCGTTGTCAATATTGTCTGCATCTTTGATAGCAAGGGGAGCTTACCGCCTGTTTTTAAAGCAGTCATATCTTAGAGGCGTATCTTCTTCTCTTATTAATGAGACGGTTTACGGATTTGCTACTATCAAGGAATATCATTATGAGAAGGAGAGAATTAAACAGTTCGAAGAAAATAATGATGAGCTTAGCAGCGTATATTGCAAGGCTACATTTATTTCGTCGCTGGTTAATCCCATAACCAGATTTGTAAATGCCATTGTTTATATGCTTGTTGCTCTTGGCGGTGGATACCTGGTTATAAAAGGGAGTATCAGCGTCGGAATGCTTAGTGCGTTTTTGGGATATGCCAATCAGTACACCAGGCCTTTTAATGAAATATCCGGAGTAATCAGCGAGCTTCAGAATGCTTTTGCATGTGCAAAGAGGGTGTTTGATTTTCTCGATTTGGAAATTGAGGAAGATTGCAAGGAAAACCTTTTTGACAAAGAGGTTAGGGGCGAAGTAAGATTTGAAAATGTCTCATTTTCCTATAACAAAGATACAGAACTTATCAAAGGGCTTGATATTGAGGCACATAGCGGGCAGCAGGTGGCGATTGTAGGACCTACAGGGTGCGGCAAGACCACGCTTATTAATTTGCTTATGGGATTTTATAAGCCGGATAAGGGACGTATTTTGCTGGATGGTGTTGATATATCAAAGACCGGCAAAGCATCTTTTCGCAGCAATATGGCGATGGTGCTTCAAGACAGCTTCATTTTAAATGATACAATTCGAAATAATATTGCTTTTGGCGCAGAGAATGCCACATTTGAAGATGTCAAAAAAGCGGCAGTAGCTTCTTATGCCGACAGTTTTATAAAACGCATGCCGCAAGGATATGACAGTATTGTTGGAGAAGGACATATCAGTCTGTCTGCAGGAGAAAAGCAGCTTATCTGTATTGCAAGAGCGATGCTGCGCTCCCCTTCGGTGCTTATTCTTGATGAGGCGACATCATACGTTGATGTTAGGACGGAAGAGATGGTGCAGCTTGCATTTGAAAAGCTAATGAAAGGTCGCACGAGTTTTGTAGTTGCTCACAGGCTTTCTACTATAGTTGATTCCGATTTGATTTTGGTTATGAAGGATGGGGGCATAGTCGAAAGGGGCTCTCATGAAGATTTGATATCAAAAAAAGGTTTTTATTATGAACTTTATAAGAGTCAGTTTGGATAGAGGCATCTTGTGAATTGACAATAATGCATAAAAAAGTTATCTATAAATAATCTAAATTGGTGTGAAAGACTAAATACTTTGTGCTATAATGTGCATAAGTATTTTTTCATGCCGTAGGGCTACAGGGAGTTTATCAATTTTTATTATATTTAGGAGTTGAAAAATGCAGCAGTATGTAATAAGGGGAGGTAATCCGCTTGTCGGTGAAGTAGAGATTGGCGGAGCGAAGAATGCGGCACTTGCAGCACTTGCAGCTGCAGTTATGTCCGATGAAGCGGTAACAATTGAGAATTTGCCTGATGTCAATGACATCAATGTGCTCTTAGAGGCGCTTGATGACGTTGGGGCAGGTGTAGACAGAATAGATGCGCACACAGTTAAGCTTGACGGTTCAACCATAAGCTCACTTACAGTTGATTATGAATCAATCAAGAAAATCAGAGCTTCTTATTATTTGCTTGGAGCTTTGCTTGGCAAATATAAAAGAGCTCAGGTTGCCCTGCCGGGTGGATGCGCAATCGGAAGCAGACCTATAGATCTTCATATCAAGGGTCTTAGGGCACTCGGCGCACAGGTTGATATTTCATATGGTATGGTATCTGTTGAGGCAAAGGAACTTACTGGTGCGCATATTTATATGGACAAGGTATCGGTAGGCGCGACTATTAATATTATGATGGCAGCATCTATGGCAGCGGGTAAGACGGTTATAGAGAATGCAGCCAAAGAGCCTCATGTAGTAGATGTAGCAAACCTTCTTAACAGTATGGGCGCTCAGATCAGAGGCGCAGGTACTGATGTTATCAGGATTAACGGAGTCAATAGTCTTCATTCGACCACATATTCCATTATTCCGGATCAGATAGAAGCAGGCACATTTATGTTTGCAGCCGCAGCTACTAAGGGTGACATCATGGTAAAGAATGTTATACCTAAGCATCTTGAAGCCACGAGCGCTAAGCTTATAGAGATTGGATGCGAGGTAGAGGAATTTGATGATGCAGTAAGAGTAGTAGCGTCGAAGCCTCTTAAGAACACATCGGTTACCACGCTTCCGTATCCGGGATATCCTACAGATATGCAGCCACAGATTTCGGTCGTTTTAGGCATTGCGCAGGGTACATCCGTGATTACCGAAAGCATTTTTGAAAACAGATTCAAATATGTAGACGAGCTTGCGAGAATGGGAGCCGAAATCAAAGTTGAGGGCAATATCGCTATCATAAATGGCGTAGAAAAATATACCGGAGCAAGAGTCAGCGCACCTGATCTTAGAGCCGGAGCAGCGCTTGTTATTGCCGGACTTGCAGCAGAGGGGATTACCGTTGTAGATGACATTCATTTCATTCTGCGTGGCTATGAGAAGTTCGATGAGAAATTAAGAAATTTAGGAGCCAGGATAGAGCAGGCTTCATCAGAGGGTGATGTAACCAAGAAGATGATTAAGGTCTCTTAGGTAATCTTGACTTTGATTAATAAAAATAGTATAGTTAGCTTTGTTAGTGAAATATCCGCTTATTGTAAGCGGATATTTCTTT
>CAJOPM010000007.1 GCA_905236225.1 uncultured Eubacterium sp. | reverse complement strand
TTTGATGCGCAGGGATTTGCACATGAAATATGTCAGCTAAAGCTGACGCAAATCCCGCGCCAAGTCTCGCGAGCGAGACTTGAATTTGGGATCCTTTATTTGCAACTAAGAATTTAAGACTCGTTTTTCGAGTCTTAAACTATTTAAAGGGATAGGTAAGATGAATAAAAAGAGGATAATTACAACACTTTTGATGCTTTTTATGCTTGCGGCGCTGTTTTTACCGGCAGCAATAATGGCAGAAGATACAAGATTGACTCAGAATGCTTATAGCACCGATTTGGATATACAGACCGAAGAGAGCCTGGCCTTTACAAAAACATTCTCCACTATTAAGGCAGGCAATAAGAAAAAGTTGGCTGTTAATAAAGAAAATGTTAAATTTACATCATCTAATACACTGATTGCATCCGTATCTGCCAAAGGCGTTGTCAAGGCAAAAAGATACGGCACAGTTAAGATTACGGCAAGCTGTGAGGACGAAAGCGTTACTGTTAAGATAAAGGTCAAGGGAAAGAAAATAATTGGGGTAGATGCGGGGCATCAACTAAAGGCAAATCTTAATGTAGAGCCTATAGGCCCGGGTGCATACACCAAAAAGACCTGCGTTAGCGCAGGAACATATGGAAGATATTCTAAGCTTAAAGAATATCAGCTTACTCTTAAGGTGGCCAAGAAACTTAAAAAAGTTCTATGGAACAGAGGGTACCAGGTTGTGATGAGCCGCATTAGGCATAATGTTAATATTACCAACAGAGAAAGAGCGATTAAGTTTAATAATGCAGGCTGCAATGTGGTGATACACATTCATGCTGACGGAGTAACATCATCCGCTGCACATGGAGCCACGGCTATAGTGCCGGCATCATCAAATCCATATCTTAGCGCAAAAACTATTTCGAAAAGTAAGAAATTAGGCCAGTCCGTACTTAAGGCATATTGCGCTGATACCAAAATAAGCAGCAGAGGTTTATCATATAAAAACGATCTCACAGGAATAAATTGGAGCAATTGCGCAGTCATGTTCTTAGAACTGGGATTTATGACTAATCAATCAGATGATTTATATATGGCATCACAGTCCGGCCAAAAGCAAATGGTAAAGGGTATTGCGGACGGTATAGATGACTATTTTGGATATTAGAATAGGAGTGACATAATGAGCTTAAAAGATAATCCGTTAGGATTTGATACCGTTAGATTATCAGATGATGGCAGGCGGGTAATAATAATAGATCAGACGCTTTTACCCGGAGAACTTAAAGAAATCAGTTTATCTTCAAAAGATGAAATATATGAAGCTATTTATCTTCTTAAGGTAAGAGGCGCACCGGCAATAGGTGTAGCGGCAGCGTATGGAATATATGTGCTGGCTGATCAGATAGATACTCAATCATATGATGAGTTTATAAAACAATTTAAAGAGGATAAAGAATATCTCAACTCATCAAGGCCTACGGCTGTAAATTTATCATGGGCGCTTGAGAGGATGTATAAGGTATGTACGGATAACCATGCCAAGCCGGTTGATGAGATAAAAAAGCTTCTTAAAGATGAAGCTTGCAAAATACAGGAAGAAGACATAGAAATATCAAAAAAAATCGGAGAGTATGGTCTCGAGCTTGTAAACAAAGGTGACGGAATACTTACGCACTGCAATGCGGGACAGCTTGCTACAAGCAGATATGGTACGGCAACAGCTCCTATTTATTTGGGCTACGAGAAAGGGTACGATTTTAAGGTCTATGCAGACGAGACCAGGCCGCTGCTTCAGGGCGCGCGCCTTACTGCATGGGAACTAAACAGAGCCGGAGTAGATGTTACTCTTTTGTGTGACAACATGTCGGCAGCATTGATGAAAGAAGGCAGGGTAAACGCTGTATTTGTCGGATGCGACAGAGTAGCCGCCAACGGGGATGTGGCTAATAAAATAGGAACAAGCGTGGTTGCTACAGTGGCTGCCAGATATAATATACCATTTTATGTATGTGCGCCCACATCAACGATAGATATGAATACTTCTTGCGGCGACGATATAGAAATAGAGCTTCGTCCTCAGAGCGAGGTTACGCAGATGTGGTATAAAAAAAGAATGGCACCGGATAATATTAAAGTGTATAATCCGGCGTTTGATGTAACAGATAACGAACTGGTTAGCGCAATAATTACAGAAAAGGGAATTGCCAGAGCGCCATATGATATTTCTCTTAGAGAAATAATGAAATAACAGAAAAGGAGAATGAAAATGAGTGATAATAATTCATGTGAAGGATGTGCAAATGCATCCGGATGTGATTCTTCAGGTTGCGAGGGATGTTCAGGTTCACAGCAGAGCCTTATAGAAAGCCCGCATCAGCTTTCCAATATAAAAAAGGTAATAGCGGTAGTCAGTGGTAAGGGAGGCGTAGGTAAGTCTTTTGTTACTGCTGCGCTTGCAAATCAAATGAGGCTTAAGAAAAAGCAGGTAGGTATTTTAGATGCCGATATAACAGGACCTTCAATACCTAAAATGTTTGGGCTTCATGATGTGGCAAAAGGAAATGAACTCGGTGTATTTGCCACAGAGACTGCTGAAGGGATGAAGGTAATGTCTGTCAATCTTTTGATGGAAGATGAGACAGCACCTGTAGTATGGAGAGGACCTATTATAGCAGGTACGGTTAAACAGTTCTGGACAGATGTTATATGGGGAGACCTTGATTATCTTTTTGTAGATATGCCGCCCGGAACCGGAGATGTGCCGCTTACTGTATTTCAGAGCATACCGGTGGATGGAATTATAGTAGTAACATCTCCTCAGGAGCTTGTATCAATGATTGTAAAAAAAGCTTGCAGGATGGCAGAAATGATGAATATTCCGGTCATAGGTCTTGTAGAGAACTTTAGCTATATGGAATGCCCGGACTGCAAAAAGAAGATTTCAGTATTTGGAGAGAGCAAAATAGAAGAGGTCGCAAAGGAGATGTCACTAAAAGTCTTAGCAAAGCTTCCTATAATTCCCACTTTGGCAAAGCTTGCCGATGAAGGAGAATTTGCCAAAGCTAAGATAGATGAACTTGCAGATATATTAGGAGAATAAGATGAATATTTCTTTGGCTTCAGTATCTATACCTATAGTATACGCTATATTTATAATAGCAATTGGCGTAATATCATCAGCCGTAAAAAACAAAAAAAAGAAAAAGCAAAAAGCGCCAAAGCAAAATCAAAGCTATGAAGCAATGATGAAACAAAGGCAGGTAAAGGCTGCAAATAACACACCTAGAAAAGAGTATCCTAAGAAGAAAAAGATAAGCAATCCATCATGGGCGTCGTTATTTGAGGAAGCGCCAAGTAAGAGCGAAGCGAGCAATATTTTAGAAAGAGCAAATCAAAATGTAAATGAAGATTTTGAAAACAAGAAGGAATCTTTGTTAAACACAGAAACTGTTGATTCTAATATGAATAAAAGCACTTTATATGCAGCCTCGTTTGAAGATGATGAAGATCTTATGCAAAAGGTTAATGATCTTATTGTAATGGGGGCGGATACTTCAGCTATGTTTACCAGAGATTTTGTGGCTGAAGGCGAAGAAATTATAAGTCGTGCTTTACAAAAGGAATAATATGAGAGATTTAAAGATAGGTGGATTTTACCGCCATTTCAAAGGAAAAAATTATCAGGTGATTGCGCAGGCAAAGCATTCGGAAACGGGGGAAGATCTTGTTATATATCAGGCACTGTACGGTGAGTTTGGAATATACGCAAGACCGAAGGATATGTTTTTATCGCCTGTAGATAAGGATAAGTATCCGGGTGCAACGCAGTTTTACAGATTTGAAGCAATAGAAAAAGAGCAACTGTCTGCGGAGGGCAAGTCTAATCAAAAAATTAAGACAAATACTATAGAAAATGACATTGCTTTGGCAAATGCCAATGCGCCAAAGCAAGCCAATCTCAAGACAGAAGATGCGTCCTTAAAAAAGGCAGAGAATAATCATAAGCCGGATGAATCTGAAGAAAATGAAGGCGTGGCAAATCCTTACCTGCTGGAATTTATAGATGCGCAGGGATGTGATGAAAAGCTTGATGTAATTAAACGCATTCGAATGAAAAATGAATTTAATGATAAGCTTATTGATGATCTGGCTGTAGTTATGGATGTCGTGATAGAAGAGGGAGCATTAGAGGATAGAATCAGACAGCTCGTCGTATGTGTCGAAACAAGAAGAAAGTATGAAACCAATCGATTGAGATAAAGGAGCATGGGATGAAAAAAGCAGCGATATTTTTCGCAGATGGATTTGAAGAGATAGAAGCGCTCAGCGTAGTTGATGTGTTAAGGCGTGCGGGCATGCAAGTGACTACAATCTCGATTATGAATAAAAAACTGATAAACGGAAGTCATGATATAAATGTGTATGCTGATGAAATGTTTGATGATGTAAATCTGTCTGAGTATGATGCAATAGTGCTGCCCGGTGGTATGCCCGGCACGACTAATCTGGCAAACCACTCGGGGGTTATTGATACGGTTAGAGAATTCTTTAAACAAGGCAAGCTTGTTAGCGCTATATGTGCAGCCCCGTCAGTATTGGGAAAGGCAGGGATTTTAGAAGGCAAGAAGGCGACAGTTTATCCGGGCTTTGAAGATGCGCTTACTGGAGGAGAATATATAAAAAATCAGGTAGTACAAGATGATAATATAATTACTGCTCCGGGCATGGGTAAAGCAATTTTATTTGCATTAAAAATCGTAGAATATTTTGAAGATAAGGCCGCAGCAGATAAGTTGGCGAAGGATATTATCTTTTGACGTTGCAATAAGCGCATCTAACGTGATATAATGCTAAATGTTGCACTTCGCAAATGATGCCGGAGCATATTTCCGGAATTGATGATAAATTAAGGAGGATATCATGAGCGTAAAAGTTGAACAATTAGAGCACAATATGGCGCAGCTTACTATAGAGGTGCCGGCAAGTGACTTTACTAAGGCAATAGAATCAGTCTATGCAAAACAAAAAAATAAGATCAGCATTCAGGGTTTTAGAAAAGGTAAGGTTCCGAGAAAGATAGTTGAGAAGATGTATGGCGCAGAGGTATTTTATGAAGATGCAGCCAATGAACTTCTCCCTGAAGCATATGGCAAGGCAGCAGATGAGTGTGAGCTTGATATTGTATCTATGCCCACTATTGATATTGTTACCATGAAAGAGGGAGAGAACTTTGTCTTCACAGCTAAAGTTGCTACAAGACCTGATGTAGAACTTGGCAAATATGTAGGCGTTACAGTTACTAAGATTGATTGTAGCGTAACAGACGAAGAGATTGATGAAGAGATTAATAAAGAGCTTGAAAGAAATGCCCGTACCGTAACGGTAGAGCGCAAAGCTAAAGACGGAGATACAGTTATTATCGACTTTGAAGGATATTCAGGCGGTAAGAAATTCGATGGCGGTACAGCACAGAATCAGACACTTGTACTCGGAAGCCATTCGTTTATAGATAATTTTGAAGAACAGCTTATAGGATGCGAAGCAGGTGATGACGTTGATGTTAACGTAACATTCCCTGAGAATTATCATGAGCAGTCTCTTGCGGGAGAAGATGCACTCTTTAAGGTTAAAGTTCATGAGGTTAAGGAAAAGCAGATACCGGCTCTTGATGATGAGTTTGCACAGGATGTATCAGAGTTTGATACTGTAGCAGAGTACAAAGAAAGCGTTAAAAAGACGATTGAAGAGCGCAAATTATCTGATGCAAAGCTTAAAAAGGAAGACGAAGCAGTAGAGAAAGTTATTAACAAATCAAAGATGGATATTCCGGATGCAATGATTGATACTCAAGTTCAGAAGATGCTTGATGAGTTTGCGCAAAGACTTTCCATGCAGGGAATGAATATACAGCAGTATCTTCAGTTTAGCGGCACTTCGGTTGACGAGCTTAAGACACAGATGAGACCTGATGCGGAAAAAACTGTTAAGGGTTCTCTTGTGCTTGAAAAGATTGCTGATACAGAGAATATAGAAGCTACCGAAGAAGAAATCGAAGAAGAACTTAAGAAAGTAGCAGCTATGTATCGTATGGAATATGATGCTATCAAAGATATGATTAAAGGCGATGAACTTGAAAATGTCAAGAATGACATCAGAATCAACAAGGCTGTAGACTTTATTATGGAAAATGTAAAAGAGAGAGCTAAGCCGAAGTCCAAAGCTGAAAAGGAAGCAGAAAAAGAAGCAGAAAAGAAGGCTGAAAAGTAATAAAAGCGGCCAATAAAAGCTAAGGAGGAAGACCAAATGAGTTTAGTGCCTTATGTCGTAGAACAAACAAGTAGGGGCGAGCGTTCCTATGATATATATTCGAGACTTTTAAAAGAAAGAATTATTTTCTTGGGCGAAGAGGTTAATGAAACAACAGCTTCTCTTACAGTAGCACAGTTGTTGTTCTTAGAGTCTGAAGATCCCTCTAAGGATATCCAGCTCTATATTAATTCTCCCGGTGGCATGGTTACAGCAGGTTTTGCCATCTATGATACGATGCAATATATTAAATGCGATGTATCAACAATTTGCATCGGAATGGCTGCCAGCATGGGCGCATTTTTGCTTGCCGGAGGTACAAAAGGAAAGAGAATGGCTCTTCCTAATGCAGAGATTATGATTCACCAACCTTCAGGTGGAGCAAAAGGTCAGGCTACAGAAATTCAAATTGTTGCCGAAAATATATTAAAGACCAAAAAGAAATTAAACGAGATTCTCTCTGCAAATACAGGTAAGCCTTATGATGTTATAGCAGCTGACACTGAAAGAGACTATTTTATGGATGCACAAGAGGCTTTAGAATACGGACTTATAGATAGTGTTATTACTAACAGAGAGTAGTCTTTAGTGGCAAGGAGGCAGTTTATGTCAGGTAGAAACAATCCCAATGATATCAGATGCTCATTTTGCGGTAAGAACCAGAATATGGTGCGCAAATTATTAGCAGGTCCCAATGGAGCATACATCTGCGATGAGTGTGTACAGATATGCGCTGAGATTATAGATGAAGAATTTGAACAGATGCTTGATGAAGAGGAATATGATGATATTAACCTCTTAAAGCCTGAAGAATTAAAAAGCTTCTTAGATGATTATGTAATCGGACAAGAATCTGCAAAAAAGGTTTTATCGGTAGCTGTTTATAATCATTACAAGAGAATAACATCAGAATTTGAAGCAGATGTCGAGCTTCAGAAGAGTAATATATTGATGCTTGGACCTACCGGCTCAGGAAAGACGCTTCTAGCCCAGACGTTAGCCAGAATACTTAATGTGCCGTTTGCAATAGCAGATGCAACAACTCTTACAGAGGCAGGTTACGTCGGTGAAGATGTTGAAAATATTTTGCTTAAGCTGATACAGGCGGCAGATTATGATATAGAAAGAGCCCAAAGAGGCATTATCTATATAGATGAGATTGACAAGATAACCAAGAAATCTGAGAATGTATCTATTACCAGAGATGTTTCGGGTGAGGGTGTACAACAGGCGCTTCTTAAGATCCTTGAAGGAACGATCGCTTCTGTGCCGCCGCAGGGTGGCAGAAAGCATCCTCAGCAGGAATTGCTTCAGATAGATACCACTAATATTCTGTTTATATGCGGCGGTGCATTTGACGGTCTCGAGAAGATTATAGAGGCCAGAATGGATCAGACATCGATAGGATTCGGAGCTAAGATAGGAGAACAGGCTAAAGAGGATATCAGTTCTGTTCTTAAAGAGGTTCTTCCACAGGATTTTGTTAAATTCGGGCTAATTCCGGAGTTTATCGGCCGTGTGCCGGTCAACGTTTCGCTTGAAGAGCTTGATGAGGAAGCTTTAGTAAGAATTCTCACAGAACCGAAGAATTCATTGGTTAAGCAGTATAAAGTATTATTTGGTCTTGATGGAGTAGAGCTTGAGTTTGAAGATGAAGCTCTAAAGGCAATCGCAGCAAAGGCTATGGAGCGAAAGACCGGTGCCAGAGGTCTTAGAGCTATAGTAGAGAATGCGACGCTTGATTTGATGTATAACATTCCATCAGAGCCCGAAATAACGAAGTGTATTATTACCAAAGCTGTAGTTGACGAGGGGGCAGATCCTCTTGTAGTTATGGATGGTAAAGAGCTTGAGTATAAAGGTAGAGTCAGTTGATTGGTTACGGCGTCGTCTAATAGGCGGCGCCGTATCTGTTAATGTGAGGAGTTAGCGGTGAAAATAAAAAAAGCAGAGCTTGAGACGGTGTGCGGACCTAGCAGCACTCTTCCGGATAATTCACTTGCCGAGATAGCATTTGCCGGAAGATCTAATGTGGGAAAGTCATCGCTGCTTAATGGATTACTTAATCGCAAAAAACTTGCGAGAACATCATCGAATCCGGGAAAAACACAGACGATTAATTTTTATAATGTTAATGATAAGATGTATTTTGTGGATCTGCCAGGGTATGGTTTTGCCAATGTTCCCAAAAGCCAGAGAGTAAAATGGGGACAGATGATTAATAATTATCTCGATAGTTCCAAAATCCTAAAAGGTATATTACTTTTGGTTGATATAAGGCATGATCCTACAAAAAATGATAAGATGATGTATGATTGGATCAAACAAAGAGATATAAAATGTATAATAGTTGCAACGAAGCTTGACAAGATTAAGAGAAGCCAGCTTAATAAGCAGCTGGCTGCTATCAGAAAAGTTCTCGGTATAAGAGGAGAAGATAAACTTATACCCTTTTCGGCGATGACTAAGTCAGGCAAAGAAGAGATTTTAAGTGAGATTGCAATTTTAGCTAATATAGAAAATGACTGATAAGAAGGATGACTATGAGTAAATTATATTTAAAGATAATAGCATCAGTGATTGTGGCAGTGCTTATGATAGCACAGGTTCCGTCGACATATGAGCATGCTTACGCTGACGAGACGACTGAAGAGACAACTGATGAGACGGACTTAGAGGAGACTGATAATACAGAAGAAGAGACGCAAGAAGATTTGACGCCGACTGACCAGTCGTATTTTAAATTTACTGTTTTGACATCTTCAACTGTGGCAATTGAAAAATATATTGGAGACGGATATGATCCAAACGCAGTGATAGATGATGAAGGAGACGAAGAAGAAACTACCGAAGAAGAGGAAGACTCAAATGAAAACAATGATGATACCCAGACAACTGCGCAGCTTGGTGTTTCTTCGAAAAAGCTGAATTTTATATCTGACAGTAGTTTTAGGTCAGATTCTGCAACAATTACCAGAGTTGTTATTCCAAGCAGTGTTGTTATTGATGGCGTAAGCTATACGGTGACATCTATTGCAAGAAGCGCATTTGCAGTCAATACAGTTGTAGAATCTGTATATATACCACAAAGCATTACCACAATAGGTGAAAGATGTTTTTGGAATTGCAGCACATTATCATCAGTGACGCTAAACGAGGGCCTTAAGGAAATCGGAGTTAAGGCATTTCAGGGTTGTACCTCTCTTACATCTATATCTGTACCAAGTGGCACAACATCGATATTAAAATATGCATTCGGCGGGTGCACATCCTTAGAGACTGTTGACATACCGGATAGCGTTACGGAGCTTGGTATAGAGACATTTATGAATTGCACATCCCTTACAAGTATTACAATGCCTAAAGTAAGTAGTATACCTGTAAGAACTTTCTATAACTGTACATCTCTGAAATCGTTTACAGTACCGTCGTCAGCGGAGAGTATAGGGGCGAGGGCGTTTTATAACTGCACATCTCTTAGCTCAATTACCATGAAAAAGGGAATAACATCGATAGGTAAATACGCTTTTTATGGATGTACATCTCTTTTAAGTGTATCGATTCCTTCGTCGGTATTTGAGGTTTGTGATGAGGCGTTTTTGGGTTGTACGTCACTAAAGTCTGTATCTATTGCAAATGGTGTGCAGCTGCTTGACTATATGGTTTTTGGTCAGTGCACAGCACTTAAGTCTATATCATTTCCGTCTTCGGTGTTAGAGATTGGCGACCAATTGTGTTATGGATGTAGTGCACTAAAGACCGTCACATTTTCAAGTGGAATAGATACAATTAGTGAAAAGGCATTTTATGGCTGCAGCAAGTTATCGGTGCTTAATCTGACATCGGACGTAGAGGTTATAGAAAAAAGAGCTTTCTACGGATGTACTTCGCTGAAAAAGGTTTATACCAGATCGTCAATTATATCCATAGAGTCCAAAGCATTTGGATATTATACTAAGGGCAGCAGCACTGCGAAAGTATCAGGTATCAAGTTTTACGGACCTGCGTCATGCAGAGGAAGAAGCTATGCAAAAGAGAACTCCTTTAAATATATAGTTCTATATACAAAAAGTCCGTCAATTAAGTGTACGGATAGCGGACTAAAGATTTATTGGAGCAGGGCGTCTTATGCTTCAAAGATTTATATTCAGTCAAAAAGCTCGTCGGGATGGAATACGGTAAAGACGTTATCAAAGGGGAGCGCAGTTGCAACTTATTATCCCTATCCTGTTAATGGAAACAAGTATACGATAAGACTTAAAATCAGCTATGG
>CAJOPM010000006.1 GCA_905236225.1 uncultured Eubacterium sp. | reverse complement strand
TAATATATGATATAGTCGCCTTTGTGAAGCGGCACCAAAAGATCCGCATCCGACATTACATAATCAACTTCTAAGGCATCAACATCATAATCAGCAAGATTTAATGTCTGCACTTTTTCGTCCTTCGTACCTGCATTTTGGTGGATTTCTACAGTTCCGTTCCAGAACTGGTTGATATAGCACTCCTGCAAAATATTGATTCGCAAAGTCCAGTCTGTAAGCGGATGCTTAGAAGTATTAATAAGGCTTCCGTCATATATAATGCCATTAATATCCAAATCCTGCTTGTACCAAGACGACGTGGCATCTCCTCTGAAATGAAGATCCATATATGATTGCTGAGTCTCGTCGCATCCTATGGTCGTATTGACGTTCTTGTTATACAAATATACATGTACAAATTGTCCTGCAATTACGCACGCCGTAACTATGGCAACCAGTATGATAATTATGCGATACCTCTTAATAGTTAAATCTTTCATGGTGCTCCCCCCGCAATAATTTAAAGCGGTCTGCTTCGCTATTTCCTCATAAGTGCAAAAAACACTTCGTGTTCGATTGTATACACTTATAATTAATTTTACATCAAATTGTATGATTTTGCCATTTACTTTGTACCTTTGAGCACTAAATAGGCTATAATATTTGAAGAACATATTAAAAAGAGGTCTTTTTACTTATGGCTTTTTCTTTAGATTTTTTTCGAGACGAAATCAGAACCGGATTTTATATTCCGACCGCTTTAAAGCAAGCTTGGGCTGCCGAGCTTGATATACTTGCCCTTATTGATTCTATATGCACCCGGCACAATATAAATTACTTTGCCGAATGGGGCACTATGCTTGGCGCTATCAGACACGGCGGCATCATTCCCTGGGATGATGATATTGATATAGGAATGATGCGCTCTGATTATATTAAGTTTCGCAAAGTATGCGATGCTCATCTTCCGGACGGTTATGTCATTCATGACTATGAACGCAAAGAAGACCACTGGCTTTTTCTTAGCAGAATTGTCTCGTGTGAGCATATTAATTTTGATGAAAAATACCTTAACGAGCATTACAACTTTCCATGGCTTGCAAGCGTTGATATTTTTGTTACCGACTACGTCTATGAAGACCCCGAGCGCGAGAAGGTGCGCCGCGATGAGATTATGCGCCTGCTCGCATTTTCAGAATCTATAATTGATAATAAAATAGATGATTATTCTCTTAATGAAGGTCTTAAAGCTTTTGAAGATAAGTATCACAAACCCTTTACTTCAATCAAAGACAGACGCTCTATATGCATAGAGCTTTATCGCACCTGCGAGGAGCTTATGAGCCTCCTTACATCCGATGACTCTGGCAAGGTCGGGCAGATTTTCCCCTGGATTTTAAAAGGAGTACCTCCTACAGATGCTTCTAATTATTCATCATTTGTGCGGCTGCCTTTTGAGCACACTACCATACCTGTTCCGTGCAATTATGTAAATACGATGTCTTACAGATTCGGACAGTTTTTAAATATCAACAAATCGCAGGGCGGCCACGGCTATCCTTTCTTTGAAGAACAAAAAAAGGACTTTGAGGCTCTCTATGGGGAAAAGCTCTTTAATTTTTCTTTCAAAAAAAGCATGATAGATACCCCTCGCACGCCAAAAATATCCCACGCTCCGGGTGAGAATGAGAATGTATTATTTCTTCCTATCGGGCCAAAAGAGTGGAATTATTTTAAGAAATGCTTCGATATGGAATGTGCCAGGGAGAATGTCAATATCTTTATTATTCCTCTGCCGCTTCTTAAAAAAGATCTGCTTGGACAGATTAATATGAGCGATGATGAAATTATGAACGCTACGCATAGCGAGCTGTATCCTGAGGATTTGCCGATTATAAGCTGGCTTGAATTTGATCCTAATCAGTACTATATGGACAGAATATACATACAAAGCCCATATGATGATACGGGAACTTATCTTACGCTGCCGCCTTCATTTTATGCCAAAACGCTTCAGCAGTGCACAGATCAGCTAATCTATGTGCCGCTAGGTCCTATAGATGATTTTGAGAAAGAATACGAAAAAGAATACTACAACCTTAATCACTATATCAAAGTGCCTGCAGCCGTATACTCCGATACGATTATCGCCTGCTCTAAGAAGATACGACAGGTCTTTATAGATAAGCTTACGGAATTTGCAGGTGATAAAAGTGCTTCATATTGGGAAAATAAAGTAATCACATATCCCGATACCACCGCTTTTGATTCCTCTTGCGATAATGAAAACAAATCCATACTCTATTGCATAGGGCTTAATGAATTATCTGAAAAGAGCGATGTATTAATAGATGCTGTTTCAAAGAGACTGGATACTATAAGCGAATATGCCGATACTATTGATATATCGGTTTGTCTTTATCCAAATGATTTAAGCCTTTGGAACAGTGCCAACGCAAATCTGACCGCTGACCTTACGGATATACTTTCAAAGCATGATGGCATAGCCTTTATTGCTCCTGCAGGCGGGCACGCTGATCCTGATTTTTATATGCATCCGCTTTGCGAAGAGGTGGATGATTGTGCCAAACGCTTTGATGCATATTACGGAAGTCCTACTCCGTATGCGATGGCATTTACCTTACAGCACAAACCGGTTATGATTGCAGATTACAACATTTAATTTATCTCAGTCGGAGCTTGCGAGCGAGACTTATACGAGGGGGTTTATTTATGAAATTTGAACTTATGGCATCAATGATGTGTGCGGATTTCGGCCATCTCGCCGACGAAGTTGCGCGACTTGAAGAGGGCGGAATCGATTCATTTCATATCGACATAATGGATGGAAGGTACGTATCTAACTACGCTATGTCGCTTAATGATATGGTCTATATCAGGCGCGCCACTAAATTGCCGCTTGATGTTCACCTTATGGTCGAGCATCCAAACACAAATATAGATTTATTTATCAAAAGGCTAAACGTTGGCGATACCATCTATATCCATCCCGAAGCAGAGTATCACCCCTCTACCACTCTTCAGAAGATAATTGATGCAGGTCTTACGCCCGGTATCGCTATCAATCCGGGAACCAGCGTGGAAAATGTCTTCATGCTGCTTCGCATTGTTAAAAAAGTGTTGGTTATGTCGGTTAATCCCGGCAATGCAGCCCAGATGTTTTTGCCTTATGTCGGGCAAAAATTCGAAACCCTCTTAAAATACAAGGACGAAATGAATTATGATGTGTACTGGGATGGTGCTTGCGGCCCGGACAAGATTATGACGTTTGCGCCTATGGGCGTCGCGGGATTTGTTTTAGGCACCACAATGCTCTTTGGAAAAAACAGACCGTATAAAGATATTTTAAATGATATAAGGGAGATGAAATTTTGAATACTGCTATTATTTTATCCGGCGGCAACGGAAGCCGCGCCGGCGGGGATATCCCAAAACAATATACATACCTTGGCTCAAATATGATGGTTACATATGCTCTTAGGCCATTTCTTTTTTGTGAGTACATCGATGCAATTTATATTGCTGCATCAGATGAGTGGCATGATGAAATCATGCAGGATATCAGATCTCTTGATAACCACATATCTAAACCGATTGAATTTGTAGCTCCCGGGGCAATCAGGCAGCTTAGCATTCTTAATGCGCTAGAAAAAATAGCAGCCTCTTTATCCGATGATGAACTAAGGCGCTCGAGCGTGATCATTCATGACGGCGCGCGCCCCTACCTTAAAGAATCCTTAGTATCTAAAATATATGCAGCTTTTGATGGGCACGATGGCGTAGCGCCTGCGCTTCCTGTTACTGATACGCTCTATACTTCCAAGGATTCTAAGGTTTTATCAGGAAGGCTTAATCGAAACGAGATTTTTGCTTTGCAATCTCCGGAGCTCTTTAGACTTGAGCCTTATTATAATGCCCTAAAAGCGCTTCTTCCCGATAAAATAATGCAAATTACCGGCTCTTGCGAGCCGGCTGTTACCTCAGGTCTTGATATTGCGCTTATAGATGGCGATCCCATCAATCGCAAAATCACCTCAGCCGAAGATCTTGTTAATTGGCTTAATCCAAGGAGCTAGCCTGCTATGGCTTTATCATGATTTTTACATAGCCCTCTGTTTTATTTTTCATAATCTCAAGCCCCTGCTTTAACTTCTCAAGTTCAAATGTATGGGTAATAAGCGTCTGCGGCTTTATGGCTCCCTTTGATAATCTCTTTAGCACATAGTGCCAATCGTCATCTTCATCATGAGTAAACGATGAGTTCCATGTGCCGATAATTTTAAGTTGTTTTCTTAATATCTTCCAATAGGTATCTTTATCAAAATTTATATCAGAAGCCGGATTGCCTACTGCAAGATGCACTCCTTCTCCTCTAAGCATCCTGACTCCTCTTAGGATACTTTGATAATTCCCGACGCAATCAAAATATACGTCGACCTTATCTTTATCTGATATGCTATCAGAATTAATATACTCTACGTTATTTAAATTACATTTATCCAGCATCTGTTTTTGATATTCTTTATTTCCGATTGCAAGGATATTATTATATCCGCCGTCAATCAGGAACATAATCATAAGCAGCCCTATAGTACCCAGTCCGCTTACAGCTATCTTTTTTTGCGAAGGCAACCTCATATTATCGGTTGCGCGTCTTATCGCATGCACCGCTACAGCCATCGGTTCAAGCATAGCTGCCTGATCGGCTGTTACACCCTGCGGCAGCCTGATAAGATTATCTAAAGGCACTGATACGTACTTGGCAAATCCCCCATCGCATCTTGAGCCCAAATAATTATAGTCTGTGCACATTTCGTACTTTTGCTGTCTGCACATTTCACATTTTTTACAAGGTATCAGCGGAAAGACTCCAACCGCGCTCCCCTTCCATTTATCATCACCGTCTATTACCGTTCCTGAAAATTCGTGTCCTATAACAAGCGGCATATTATGTGCGCCGTTTTCATATACGCGGGCTATATCCGAGCCGCAGATTCCTGCCGATGCAACTTTTACGATAGCATGCCCCTCTTTTGCTTTGGGCTTATCAATTTCTTCTAATCTGATATCATTAATATCTTCTAATACCCACGCCTTCATCAAATACTCCTTTGAATTTTCTATTTAGTATTTATTTTACCTGTATATTTGGTAAAATAGTAGTGCTTTACTGTTTTAGAGAAAGGTTTTATTATGAGCGAGATTACAAATAAGAAGGCAAATGACTCATCACGGATGGGAAATATGCCTATGCACAAGCTGTTCCTCAGCATGTCTATCCCACTTATCATTTCTATGCTGGTGCAGACATTTTACAATATTATAGACAGCGTGTTTGTCTCATATATAAATGAAGATGCCCTAACTGCCGTCTCTTTGGTGTCCCCTTTTATGAATCTGCTCTATGCCGTTGCCGCCGGCACAGGCATCGGTTTTAACGCAATCATTGCCAGACGCCTTGGCGCCAAAGACCCAAAGGGGGCTCTTCGCACCGCCAACACCGGCCTGTTTCTTATCATATGCAGCTATGTTATCTTTCTTATTATCGGCATCATTGGCACCAGAGCATATATCGCTTTCCAAACACAAAGTGACTCAATCCTGGAATACGGCGTTACCTATATGCGCATCATATCCTGCTTATCTTTCGGTATGTTCGGTCAGGTCGCAATAGAGAGAATATTACAGTCTACCGGCAAGACCATCTACCCTATGATAACACAGATGTGCGGCGCACTGATTAATATATTATTTGATTATCTGCTCATTTTTGGAATAGGCCCCTTCCCTAGACTTGGCGTAGCGGGCGCTGCCCTTGCCACGATATTCGGTCAGTGCTTTGCTATGGGACTCGGTCTTTATTTTAACCACCGTTTTAACAAAGAAATACACTTAAGCCTTGCTATGATTTTTCATCCTGATTTATCAATCATTCCGGAGATTTACAAAATCGGACTTCCTTCAGTTCTTATGATTTCGATAGGTTCGATTATGACCTTCGGTATGAATCGCATACTTATGGCCTTTTCTTCAACCGCTGTCGCTGTATTCGGCGTATACTTTAAGCTGCAAAGCGTAGCTTTCATGCCTACTTTTGGCATGAACACAGCCGTAATACCAATCGTAGGCTACAACCTGGGTGCCAAAAAGCCAGACCGCATCAAAAAATGCTACCGCATAGCCTGCCTTTACGCCTGCGCTGTGATGTGGATTTGCCTTATTTTATTCCAGGTAATCCCGGGCAAGATGCTGCTTGCATTCAACGCCTCGGAAAATATGTTATCCATCGGCATTCCGGCTCTTAGAGCAGCAAGCATCATTTTCTCTTTTGCCGGAATCTCCGTAATATCGAGCGGCCTGTTCCAGGGCAGTGGCAAAAGTATATATTCATTCTACGTATCTTTAATAAGGCAGTTAGCCGTCCTGCTTCCCGCCGCATATCTTCTATCACTGTCCGGCAATGTAAACTACGTATGGTTCGCCCTTCCAATTGCTGAGGTAGTCGGATTTATCACTACGCTTATATTTAAGCACCGGCTTAATATATATCTTAGAGAAGTTATAAGTTAGGGGAAGTGGCGCGGCGACATACTTGCTTACCTTAGATAGAATAGAACAAATTGCACGAGCATGCATCCCTGTAGGGCAAAACCCTCATTTGGGATGCATTGGGATTTATCTTGGCGATGCGCTGTGCATCCCTAATTTACAATTTCGGCTTTTGGGATGCATTGGGTTTTATCTTGGCTCTTATCTATGCATCCCTATTAGGCATTTTTGCCTCTTGGGATGCATTGGTTTTTATCTTGGCTCTTCTCTATGCATCCCTATTAGGCATTTTTGCCTCTTGGGATGCATTGGGAAAAATCAAACGAATTCCGCAAGGTTACCATCTCCACTTTATTATTAAATTCACGGATATACTCAGCTAAAGCTATAGCCGACTATACAAAAGGCAATAACATTCGGTGTAGCAGTAATACAGTTCAAAAATGGATAAACTACCTTGGCGATGCATACATAATTGATCAGACCGACCGGTATTCTAAAAAGGCAAAGAAAGTTTTGCAAAAAAGCCGCAAATTGTATAACTGTGATGTAGCTCTAAATTCAATAAGATGCG
>CAJOPM010000005.1 GCA_905236225.1 uncultured Eubacterium sp. | reverse complement strand
TTTAATCATTACGGCGTGACTATACTTGCATATTTCCCAAGCGGTAATGCATTGACATTAGAGACGATTATATTCGGTATTGTATCGGCAATGATGTTTACAGCAGCCATAATATGGTTTGTTGCGCTATCATCGACGATGACTTCTGATAAGCTTATGTATATAATGAATAAGTTTGCTCCGATACTTGCTCTTATATTTTCTATGACGCTTAGGTTTTTGCCTCGTTTTAATAATATGGGGAAGGAAATTTCAAATGCACAAAAATGTATGCATTATAACCTTCCTTATAGCAAAGCAAAAAAGAAGTTTATAAAAGGTGCAGGATTTATTTCCTCGCTTTTTGCCTGGAGCCTTGAAAGCGGAGTAAATACTGCACTGTCTATGCAGTGCAGAGGATATGGTTTATCAAAAAGAGTTCCATATAACAAGCGAAGAATACAAAAAAGAGATATTATAATGCTTGTTGTTATGGCTGTATTTATGACTGTGTTTTTCATAGGCGCAGCTTTTAAAGGTGTAAGGGTAAGCTTTAACCCTGAGATAGTTTTATCATATGCCAAAATAAATATAAGAGTTATGACACTTGTTTCGTACGGAGCGTATTGCGCTATACCGGTGTCGTTATCGATATATGAAAAGATTATATTTAAGAGAATTAAAACAAAAAGGATTGAGGCACAAAAAGGAGATTTTAGGCTGTGGGAGTGCTGATAGAAGCTCGTAATCTTAGCTTTGAATATGTTAAGAGCAATAATAAATGTCTAAAAGATGTAAACTTTTCTATTGAAGAGGGGGATTTTGCTCTCTTGTTTGGAAGAAGTGCCAGCGGTAAGAGCACTCTTTTAAAGCATTTTAAGAAACCGCTTATTCCTCGGGGAAACAGAGAGGGGAAAGTGTATTTCTTAGGAGAAAATATTGATAATATGAGCGATAAAGACAATGCTTCTAAGATAGGCTATGTGTTTCAAAATCCCGACGAGCAGATTGTAACCGATACGGTGATGCATGAGCTTGTGTTTGGTCTTGAGAGTCTCGGAGAAAAAAGCGATGTGATGAATATAAGAGCATCCGAAATTGCAGGCTATTTTGGAATTAGCAGCTGGCTTGATAAAGATATAAGACATTTATCCGGAGGTCAAAAGCAGCTTGTTAATTTGGCATCAGTAATGATTATGAGACCGAAGATGCTTATCCTAGACGAGCCTACTGCTTATTTAGACCCTATAAGCGCAGACAAATTCTTAAGGACTCTTAGGAAAATGCATCAAGACCTCGGTATAACTGTATTAATTGCCGAACACAGGTTGAATAAAGTATTGCAATATGCAAGTAAAATTCTCTATATAAATAAGGGCAGCCTTAAATCATTTGACACAACGGATGAATTGGCAGATTTTATGCTAAACAATAAGGATAAAATGGCAACAGCCCTGCCGGATCCGCTTAAGATTGCAGCGTATATGAAAGCGAAGCATCCGTATCCGATAACAGCTTTAGAAGGGAAAAAATACTTAAATAATATTAATCCTGACAAAGTAAGTATAGAAAACAATCATTCTTTGGCAAGAGATTGTAAGCCTGCTCTTGAGGCCAAGGAAGTGTGTTTTAGATATGAGAAGGATGGCGCTGATATACTAAATGATTTTAATATGACAATAAAAAAGGGCAGTCTTTGTGCGTTGATGGGAGATAACGGATGCGGCAAGTCGACGGCACTTAGCATTCTTAGCAGGATTTATATGCCTTACCGGGGTAAAATAACTGTTTTAGGGAAAAAGATAAATACATACAGCAGCGAAGAACTATATAAAAATACTTTGGCATACTTGACTCAAGAGCCGATAGCTCTTATGTCAAAGGATACTGTTTTTGACGAACTCTTATCTATGAATGATGAGCATACGGCGCGCTTAGTTGCATCCTATGTTGGGATTGATGATATTTTAGATATGCATCCGTATGATCTTTCACAAGGACAGCTGCAGCTTGTATCGCTTGCTAAAATCATTTTGCTTAAACCAAGGATATTATTTTTAGATGAACCTACAAAAGGAATGGATGGAGCACTAAAAGAAGATTTCGCAAAAATTTTATCCAATCTTAAATCGCAGCAGGTGGCGATACTGATGGTAACTCATGATATTGATTTTGTTGCAGAATATGCAGATGAGTGTGCATTTATGTTTCAAGGTAAAATCGCTTATCAAGGTAGTCCGAGGGAATTTTTTTCTCAAAATTATTTTTACACAACACTCGCATGTGCAATGTCAAAAGATTACTTTGAAGGCGCACTTACCGCCGAGGAAGTTCTTTCATGTCTAAAAAAAGTAAAAACTATTTAGAGTATAATATAATTAAAAATATATATGAAATGCCTGATAGCGCTCCGACATTAAAGACATTTAAGTTAACGCCGTTTGACAGAGTAAATGACGGCGGACATATTGCAGGATTAGACGGCAAATTATCACAAAAGAGTATCATTTACATATTTATTCTTATAGCATTTGTGATAGCTATGGCAATATGCAGTATTATTAAAATAAATGGTGATACGATAGTAAGTGCTTTATTGGGCAACAGATCGTATTTTGTGCTGTCACTGTTACTTTGTGTCTATGCACTGTTACTGGTGGCAATAGTGTTTGAGCACAAGCATATCAAAGCAAGATTAATAGTGCTTTTATCAAGTTTTATTGCGCTTTGCGTTTTGATGAGAGCTGCCTTTTTTATGTTGCCAAGCTTTAAGAGCGTAGATGCTTTTGTAATTATAGCAGGTATAGCCTTTGGCCCTGAGTGCGGTTTTTTAGTTGGAGCATATGCGATGTTTATCAGCGACTTTATTTTTGGGCAGGGGCCATGGACTTTGTGGCAGATGTTTGCGATGGGACTTATAGGATTTATAAGCGGAACGTTAAATAAAAAAGGCTTGATGCCTAAAAGAAGAATTTTTTTGGCACTAACGGGCGCTTTAATGACAATAGTAATTTACGGCGGAATAATGAATCCGGCAGCGCTATTTATGAGCATGAATGAAGTATCGCTTAGCGCAATAGTCGCATTTTATATATCAGGTATTGGTGTTGATCTGATACACGCTTTTGCAACATTTATTTTTCTATATTTTACGGCAGGCTTTCTGTTAAAAAGGTTAGATAGGATTAAATTAAAACACGGTTTATAGTAGTCAAAGAGGTTGAAATGAGAAAAGGAATAGTAAGTTTAGGTTTTGATGACGGAAGAATAGATAATTATTATTGTGTAAAGGAATTGCTAAAAGAGCGCAATATGCCTGCTACATTTAATATAGTTACAGGCTATGTTGACAGAACTGTTTCTAATCATCCTCATGAATATATAAACAAGGAGCAGCTTATTGAGCTGTATAACAACCCGCTCTTTGAAATAGCAAATCATTCAGATTCTCACTCTAATGATGCAGATGATATTATAAAAGGACATAAAAAATTGGTAGAATGGCTGAATTTGCCAAAGGATATACAGCTTGGGTTTGCCACGCCGAATTGTGAGATGGAAGATAAGTATGTTTCAGATAATGAGAACCAGCTTAGAGAAATGGGAATCTGTTATGTAAGATGCGGGCACAAGAATTCCGGAAGTAAGCTTATGTGGAAAGCAAATCTTAAGGTTGCAAGATTAACAGGTGCAAAGGAATTCTTTGAATCAAGTTTTGAGGAGAGCATTATTGCTAATCCCAAAGGATTATGTATATACAGCATACCTGTTATGAATGATTTTAGGCTTGAACAAATTACATATTTTTTGGATAGAGTTGCAAAGAGTAAGGGCTGGGTTAATCTTGTATTTCACAGCATTGAAAAAGATACTCCCCAAAAAAAATTATGGTCGTGGGATCTGGACAAATTTAAAGGACTGCTGCAGTATCTAAGTGTTGCCATTGAAACCGGAAAGCTTGATGTTATGACAACCAAAGATGCATTTAATTCATAAATGGTTACAACGTGGCCGACGTAGATTTTGCCGTTCTTGCAACATAACTTTAATTAGGTTATACTAAATCAATGGTTACTACGTCAGGAGGATTATTATGTTACACGCTACAAGTTGCGGAGGCGTGGTTATATTTCGAGGAAAAATTCTCTTGTTATACAAGAATTACAAGAATCGATATGAAGGATGGGTGCTGCCCAAGGGAACGGTAGAAGAGGGAGAAGAGCATTCAGAGACTGCACTTAGAGAAGTTAAAGAAGAGAGCGGAGTTGATGCGAAGATAGTCAAATACGTAGGAGTAAGCGATTATACTTTTAATACTCCCGAAGGCGTTGTCCAAAAGGATGTGCATTGGTACTTGATGAGTGCAAACAGCTACCACAGTAAACCGCAGAAGGAAGAATATTTCTATGATTCCGGATATTACAAATTTCATGAAGCGTATCATCTTTTGAGATTTCCAAATGAAAAGAAAATTTTAGAAGATGCTTATGATGAATATAAGAGACTTAAAAAAAGCCATCTTTGGAATTCCAAAAAATATTTTTAGTTTTTTCGGAGAAATTTATGGATAGTCTTTGTGATATATATACTCTTGGAATCGAAGCAGAAAATATAAATAATATTTTAGAAGAAATTAAATCAGGAACGTTTGTGCCGGGAATATATGTATTGTTGCTCGGCACCGGAAATGATAAGCAGATTGTTATTTATCCGTCCTGGGTGCTTAGCGTATTCCCGCAAAAGGATGCTATAATAGTCGGAATGTCATATGGCAAGGATAATGCATTTAAGATTGTAAAAGCCATAGCACAAGAGGTTTATGAGAGCACCGGGGAACTTGATATATACAAATATCTAAAAACCACTATTAATTAAGGAGCACATAATGATATGGTTTTTTTAATTTCACATAAAGCTCTTTTGATATTTGTAATAATAATGCTTGTTATTTTTGCCTTTGTTATGTTAGTGCTTTTTTGTCCTGTCAAATACAGAGCTGATGGTAAGATAGAATCAAAGCTTAATATGAAGCTTGACATATCATGGTTGTTTAGGGCGGCAACATTTACGCTTATGGTAAAAGATGGCAACGTGAGAATGAAGTTTAGTATACTTTTCATAAAACGTAAATTAAGGCCGAAAAACAAAGATGACAAGAAGGATTCATCAAAAGAAAAAAAAGCTTCTCATAAAAAAGAAAAAAAGCTTGAGGATAAGCAGGATGTGCAATCGGAAAGTATACCGCAATTTTTAATATCTCTTATTACAAAAGATGAAAATCGTAATTTTATAAAGTATGTTTTTGGCAGGCTTAAGAAATTCCTTAAACATATAGGGATTAAAAGAATTAAGACTGATCTTACATTTTGTCTTAAAGATCCGCAGTATACGGGACTTGCGACAGGAGCGCTCAGTCTGATACCGCTTATGTATATGTACGATATTAAGATATATCCCAATTTCGTAGACGAAGAGTACTATATACGGGGTAATTTTCATTTAAGAGGTTCGATACAGATATTTTATATATTGGTTTTGGCATTAAGTATAGTTAGTAAAAAACAATTTAGGCAGATTTTTTCACAGATTAGGAGGATAAGAAATGGCTGAAAATATTTTCAATGATACAGTTCAATCGCTCATGGATGGAATGAACGGTATGCTTTCTACAAAGACGGTGGTAGGAGAGGCAATTCATATCGGGGAGACCATTATTCTGCCGCTTGTTGACGTATCTTTTGGCGTAGGAGCAGGAATGTTTCAGAATAATGAGAAGAACAACGGTGGCGGTGGACTTGGCGGTAAGATGTCGCCTAGTGCAGTACTTGTTGTGCAAGGTTCAACTACGCGTCTAATCAGTGTAAAAGAACAAGACGGTATTACCAAGCTGATTGATATGATTCCGGACTTTGTGGAAAAATTTGTTCCTAAGAATGAAAAGAATACTAATACGGCCAAAAAGCAAGCTGCTCAAGAGATGGAAGATATGCTTGACGATGCTGTAGAAAATCTTTCATAACTAAATAAGCCGCTGCACAAATGTGCAGCGGCTATATGCTTATAAACTAAGCTCTAGTAACCTTATCTGATCTGAGGCATGATGTGCATACATACTGTCTCTTAGGAGTACCGTCAACGATACATCTTACAGACTTGATGTTTGCTTTCCACATTCTCTTGGTTTTCTTATGGGAATGGCTGACATTATTTCCGAAATGAGCGCCTTTTCCGCATATAGCGCACTTTGCCATGTTAACACCTCCTTAATACAAACCATGTATTTGCTCTAAATATGAGCTCACAACAAACTATATTCTATCAGAAGCTTGTTACTAATGCAAGAAAAATATTTTAAAATCTAAAAATCTAAAAAATCCGAAACACTAAATAAGGGCTTTGCTTAAGATGGCTTAACAAGCCACCTTAAGCGAAGCCCTGTAATATTATATTTATTTTACCTTAATGGTAATTGTCTTTGTCGCTGCTTTGTATTTTGAAGTGCCCTTGATGGTTGCCTTTATTGTGTATTTACCCTTCTTAGCGCCCTTCTTCAAAGTAACGATGCACTTTTTGCCTGATTGCTTGATGCTGATCTTCTTGCTGGCTTTTTTTGTTACCTTAAAGGTAATCTTGCCGCTGCTTTTTGCTGTTGCTTTGATTGTTATTTTTGCGGCTTTTTTCTTAAGAGATTTAGCCGTTACAACTTTCTTTGTAGCTTTGAGTTTAAGATTAGCAGCCTTTTTTGAAGAGGATGCTCCTTTAACAACTATTGTAATTGTAGCATCCTGTCCTGATCCATCCTCTGTTGCAACATATGTGCCATCAGACTGCTTTTCAACTGAAGCGTTCTGTGTCTTGATCTTACTAAGCGTATAGCCTGAATTTAATTCAAAACCAAAAGTTATAGTTGTAAACGCCTGATATGAGAAGCTGTCTTTTACAATAGCTGCTGAGCAAGGATTCCCATTTGTGTCTACTACGTTAAATGTAGCAGCAGTTCCTGAGTAGAACTGTGTAGTAGCAAGCACTCCTGTATCTGCCGTATCAACTACTTCGGGAGCCTCAACATTAATGGTTACACCGTTAATAGTATATGTGCCATCATCATATGTTGTAGAACCTACCTTAAGAGACTGAGCATATACAACAACACCATCGCCGGATATGCACTGCTCATCAGCAAGAACAAGATCGCCTAAGTAGTTGGTTGAATTTGCAGTAGCATTCCACTTTGATGAGCTGTTTACAGTAAGATTAACTGCATTGTTGACAACTTCATTTTCAACGTTTACAAATGCTCCGATTGTCTTGAAATCTGAGTCTTGTCCGCGGTAGTCAGCATATGCATATGCTGAAAGAACTGTGCCGTCAGCAAGTCTGTTACCATCCTCATCTACGTGATAACCGTATGATGCAGAAATCTTTCCGTTAACAGTTGCAGCATCGCCGCTCTCGCTTCCGAGAGTTACGTTAAGATCCTGTGTATAGTTATAGATATTGTTATAAATATTGCCGTCATATGTTCCGTTTTTAAATGTGGCATTAGAATCTGTGATTGTTCCTTGTGAAGAAGCAGCGGTTGCTTCATCGCCATCATCATTTATAGTGTAGGTAGTATTGCCGGGGTTTCCTGCATCATCTGACTCGACAAGCTCTACCAGATTTCCTGAATATTTATCATCTCCGAAGATATCAACATCGGCATTGTCAATAACAACATTGGTATATCCGTTATTAGCTGCTCCTGATTTAATCTGAACAAGAGTATCTTTAACGTCTACATCCGAATCTTTGATAGTGATAGTGCCGCCTTGATTTTGCTGCGTCATAACACCGATTCTGTTGCTGTATAAGGTTGAATTTGTGTATGTTGCAGATGATGTTTTAGATGCCATAATCTGAATGTAATCAGGAGCATAGAATTTAACCTTATCAAAGGTATCGTATAC
This sequence comes from uncultured Eubacterium sp., assembly GCA_905236225.1. Taxonomy (GTDB): domain Bacteria; phylum Bacillota; class Clostridia; order Lachnospirales; family Lachnospiraceae; genus Eubacterium_C. The sequence goes on along the minus strand of CAJOPM010000005.1, from coordinate 1,360 downwards.
ACCTGAATCTGCATATGCTACGTATCCTGAAGCATCACCGTCAAATATAAATCCGTAAGTTGTGCCGTTTACTGTAGCAGTTTCATCATATTTCTTAGCAGCCTTATAAACTTCAACTGATCCTATACCTGCAGTTACATTTGATACATCAAGGGCATGAGTGCCTGATGTTCCGGAGTCTGTTGATAATACGCCCCAGCCGCTGCAGACAATAAGAGAGTCTGAATATACACCTTGTCCTGAGCCTAAAACGTTAGTTGCGCGGATGGTTCCCTCAAGACCTAAGGCAAAAGGTGTTCTCTTCATCATCGGAACTACCAAAGCAAGATACTCTTCATCGGTATCGTCGCCTTCCTGAGAGTATATTACAGAATCATCTATTTTGAGTGTGCCGTTATCTTTAACAGCTGCTGCCGTACGGATAACACCCGATGATTCAATATATGTATCTGAAATATTTACGGTAGAAGTGCCGGCTGCAAGTATGCCTGCTGCTTCGCCCTGGAAGTCATTTGCACCGTCTCCGTCAAGTGAGAGAGCAAGTTTTGCAATGTCAAAAGTTGATGCTCCGTCTACATATATACCGTTAAAGAAAGCACCGTCGATATCGATGCTGCCCTTTGTGATACCTGTCTTGTCATATGTGGTATTAGCAAGCAGCGGGATAATGGTCTCACTATCATCAACTTCGCCGTCAACAATTTTTAGTGCCTGGCGGAATGTATACTGAGCCGTCTGACCTCCCATATTCATAAATTTCGCAAACTCGTTATACTCTGTTTGACCGGAGGTTGTCACAAAAGAATAGTTGCCGCTAAGTGCGGTTCCATCTTCTTTGTAGTCAAGAATGTCTTTTTGTACTCCGTCAACTACAAGTGTTAGTACGCCCCCATCTTCGGCGGTTTCTTCGCTACCGTCACTTAGAATAACCTTTGTGATGTTTGATGATGCTGAAGGCGAATTGATCCAGTCATTACCGGAATCAGTTGCACCATCTGCATAGCTGTCTGCGGCAGTGGTAGCTATGTAGTTGCTGCCATACTCAACATCTACAATGGTGAGCGTGTCGGCAGCGCTTACCTGCCTTGTGCCTGCGCTAATTGCTCCTATAGTTGCTACAGCTGAAAATAGAACTATAAGATTAGCTAATCTCTTTTTCATAAAAGCTCCTTTCATTGAAATATAAGTAAATTAATGTAGCAGTAAAATTTTACCATTATGGAATAGGGGCAAATAATGTCATTTTTTTAAAAAAACGTGTTATTTTTTTGAAATAATTATTTTGGCTTTCAAGTCTCGCTCGCGAGACTTGGCGCTTTCTTTGCGTCAGCGGAGCTGACATATTTCATATGCAAATCTT
>CAJOPM010000004.1 GCA_905236225.1 uncultured Eubacterium sp. | reverse complement strand
CTTACCTGTGCGATTCCGATGTTATCATACTCTGAAGCTGTAGTATCTGTCTGTGTATCCTGAGTTGTAGCTTCCTGTGCTACGCTCTGTGCCTGTGTAATAGCCAAAGCAAGTCCTGCTGAAGCACCTGCTATAGCTGAAGTTTCCTGAGTGTTCTCTACGGCGTTCGCCAAAGTATCTGAAGCTCCTGCTGTTGCTGCTCCGAAAGCAACCATCTGTCCGCCTGAAATTACCATCATACCCGTAAGGCATCCAGCAGTAGCTTTGATAAACTTTCTATTCATTGTTCCTGTTACCCTCCAGTAATTTGTTACAATTTTGTTACAATCTTTTAAATCACTTCGCATATTATAACAAAAGCTTTTAGGTATGTCAACACCCTTGTAACATTTCATCAATCCCGCTGATTCCAAGGGTTTTATTAATTCATGTATCTGTCAGCGGCAATTGCAGCCATCGCTCCGTCAGATGTTGCCGTAACAATTTGACGTAAATCTTTTTTTATCACGTCTCCGGCGGCAAATACGCCTTCTATGCTTGTATTTACGCCGTTTTCAGTGATAATGTATCCTTCCTTATCTATGGTTACAAATTTGTTACAAAATTCAGTGTTTGGCTCTATACCTATAGAAATAAACACGCCAGAAACCTTAACATTTTCGGATTTATTGTTAAGATTGTTACAAATTACTATCTCTTCAACAGCATCTTGCCCGATAATTTTCTCAAGCCGGCAGTTATATTTAACCTCTATATTATCAGATGAGAGTACTTTGTTTTGTAATATTTTTTCTCCTCTAAATGACTCTCTCCTGTGTATCAGATAAACCTTACTGCATAGTTTAGATAAAATCAAAGCATCCTCCAGCGCTGTGTTACCGCCTCCTACTATTGCAACTTCCTTGCCCGAAAAAAACGCTCCGTCACAGGTTGCGCAGTATGAGACTCCCATTCCGGCCAGCTCGTCTTCGCCCGTAACGCCTAAATGTCTTCTCTTCGCACCGGATGCAATTATTACGCTGCGAGCATATATCTTCTCATCATCTGTAGTTACTGTAAAACCATTTTCTTCTTTATTAATAGAAATTGCCGTTTGGGCAACAAACTGTGCTCCTAGAGCCATTGCCTGCTCATGCATTTTTTTTGCCAGTTCCATGCCGCTTATCCTCTCACACCCGGGATAATTTTCAATATCACCCGTAGATAACATCTGCCCACCGGCTACAAATTCTTTTTCCAATAAAACGCAGCTTCTTGCTGCTCTTCTTAAGTATATTGCCGATGTAAGCCCTGCAGGGCCTGCCCCTATAATAACTGTATCAGTTTCTAACATATTTACCTCCATATAATAAGGACACCAACTTGAAAAATTCATCATTTGATGGCATAATATAAATAGTACCATTGTTTATTGCCAAAGGAAGGAAGGTGATATTTTGTCATTAACATTGGATTCAATAGCGCCGACCATTAATGAGCTTAGCTATGCTACAGATCCAACCATGCAACAGGTTGGCACAGCGCTTCTTTCCGATCAGTTAGACCAGACAAAGGTCACCGGTTCTAACATGATTAAGATGATGGAGCAATCTGTCAACCCCGGCCTTGGCTCTAACTTAGACATAAGTGTATAGCATAAGACGGTGCGAAGCGTCTGCCCGAGTAGGCAGGCGCTTTTTTTAATTTAAGTCTGTGGCATCCTGTTTTTTAATAAAATCTCTTCCTATTATAATAATTCTCTTTTTATATAATCTTCCGGCAGCTCTTTTAAATGCAGCTTTACTAAGGCCTGTGATTTTCATAATTTCTTCAGGGGATGACTTATCTCCCAATGTCAGAAATCCTCCCTGCTCTTCAAGCAGGCTAAGGATTTTTTCGCTGTCTTTATCCATCTGTATGTAAGCTTTATCGTTCAAACTGATATCAAGCTTGCCGTCTTCCTTGACACCTGTGATTCTAACATTTATTACATCTCCTATTCGAAGACTCCTTACATCCTCGCTTTTTTTGAGCATTGCGGAATACTTATCATCCACTGCTGCAAACGTCCCAAAGTTATCGCTGAATTCGTATATTCTGGCATTAACTCTATCGCCTATTGCATATGGTGGATTTGATGAGAGGTTATGATATATATCTTTCATAGAGCCGCAAAGTCTGTTTGATTTGTCTATGTAAAGCCGTATTAATAACTCATCACCGACTTCAACCCGTCTTAATTGCTCCGCAAAAGGAAGCAGCAAATCTTTTTCAAGACCCCAATCCAAAAAAGCTCCGATTTTACCTACAGATATTACCTTAAGCGGCCTTACTTGCCCTAACGTAATCTTCGGTGTATTGGTCGTTGCTATAAGGCGATCTTTTGAATCCTTGTATAAAAATACTTTTATTTCATCATAAATCTTAGCCCCTGGCGGCACCTGCTTAATGGGAAGAAGTACATTTTCCCCTTCTCCTTCGCCTTCTGATAGGTACACCCCGAAATCTGTCTTTCTGATTATCTTAAGATTCTGATTTTCTCCAAGTCTTAACAATTTAATCTATCTCTCCTTGTATAACCTCATCTTCTGCTTTTTTATCATTTGAAGACGAGTCGTCTTGTTCCGTCTTCGAAGATGTGCCCGATGAATGTATCGTGCAATATTTATTCCTGCTTCCCAATATATATTTACTATCCTCGGTGTTATCAGAGCCCTCACTCATATATACCTTTGTCGTAGTATGCGTGCAGTACTTTGTTGCAAGCATGCCACTCTGAGTGCATATGGTTACAGCCACATGATGATTGCACACCGTAGTCGGCACGGTTCCGTCTGCAAATATTTCTTTCTTAACCATAGATCCTCTTGGATCTTCCTTGCAGACTCCACTGATTGCAAGCAGTCCCGATTTAACACAAATCTTTTTTGTGACAATGCCGTCAGGCGCCTCAAAATGTGCCTCCTTAAGCTGCTGTGATTCATGCACTCTGCTCATTACATTCTTCCATATTTTTTTGGTAAATGTCGTATCGCTAAGTGATTCATTATCGTCGTTTCCACCCCAAACAGCAAGAGTGTAATAAGGTGTATAACCGACCAGCCAGGAATCTCTGCTATTTGTAGTCGTTCCAGTCTTTGCTGCTATATCGTATCCGTCAAATGCCACCGACTTTGCCGTTCCCTTTGTAACAACATCCTCCATGGCATCGGTAAGGAGGTATGCCGTCTGCGGTGTAATTACAGTATGCTTTTGTCTACTGTTTCTTAATATAACATTTCCATCAGCATCTTCTATTTTTGTATAGAACCTTGGCGTAGTATATTCACCGCCATCTGCTATAGCGCCGTAGGCTGCGGCCAGTTCCAGATTGGTGACACCGTTTGTAACGCCGCCAAGTGCCAATGCCTGTACAATATCACTCTCAGTTAAAGTAGTAAATCCAAACGAGGTAAGATATTCATATCCCACCTGCGGTGTAACCTCATCCAAAGTCTTAACCGTCACCACATTAATAGAGTCCGTAATTGCTTCCCTAATTGTCGTATAACCTCTATACCTGTTGTCATAGTTTTTGAGCTTTGTTCCGTTATCATAGGTGTAAGGGGCATCGTCTATAGCCGTCGCAAGCGTCATTTTACCTGTATCGAGTGCCGGCGCAAAAGCTGCCAATATCTTGAAAGTCGATCCCGGCTGACGCGTAGTATCAGTCGCGCGGTTAAGCGTCCGGCTGGCAGTCTTTTCTCCTCTGCCTCCGACAAGAGCTTTGACTTCGCCGCTGTTTTGATCTATAAGCGTTAGTGAAGTCTGCGGCTGCGGCGTGATTACAATCGTCTCTCCGTTTTGTGCTATCTCATCCCCTTCGTCCATTACAGCTTTTTTATATTGACGTATTGCATCATAACATTCCTGCTTTGTATCAAATATAAGACTGTAATCGGAATCAGATGCCTGATAATAGTAAAGAAGCGTATTTTCGTCGTAGTTTACAAAACTGCCATTTTGCTTCTGAATAGTAAGCGTATATGTAAACGAGTATTTTGTATCCTGAGCATAATTATCTTCATTTGCAACTTCCTCGTCACAAATCTTTTGCAAATCACTATCCTGGGTAGAATATATTTTAAGTCCGCCATAATAGAGCGCGTTGTATGCCTGCGATTCACTATATCCAAGCTGCTCTTGAAGGTCATTGCTAACCTGCTCTATAAGCTCATCTACAAAATATGAATAAACTTCGCCTTGCGCATTTTGCGTATCTACTTCCTTAATCCTGTCATAGACCTCATCTGCAATGGCAGTCTCATACTCAGATTGTGTAATAAAGCCAAGAGATAGCATCTTAGATAACACTATGTCTCTTCTTTCTTTATTTGCGGTTGCATTGCTGATAGGATTATACTTGGACGGATTCTTGGTAATTGCCGCAATTACTGCTGCCTCTGATATAGTAAGTTCTGAGACATCTTTATCAAAATATCTTTTTGCCGCAGCCTGAATCCCTAAGCAATTTTGTCCCAAATTAATCGTATTAAGATAACTTTGCATTATCTTGTCTTTGGAATATTCTTTTTCAAGCTGTACCGCCAAATACTGCTCTTGAATCTTTCTTTCGAGTTTTTCTCTAAATGTAGTCTCGCTCGTCCAGCTGCTAAATACATTATTCTTAAGAAGCTGCTGCGTGATGGTGCTCGCGCCCTCGTCAAAGTCAAATCCATTTGCAACACCCTTTATTGCAGCTCTTATTATTCCCTTGATATCTATACCATTATGTTCATAGAATCTTTCATCTTCAATAGCGACAAACGCATGCTGAACATCGAGCGGAACCTGGTTAATGGTAACGTATACCCTGTTTGAACCGCTTGCCACAAGATGCGCCGTCTCATTGCCATCCGAATCATATACTGTCGACATATATCCCTGCGGCTGTGCATCTATCGTCTCGACATCGGGAACCTGCGCTATAATCGAGCGATACTCTCTATATACAGCTATAGCACCTAACACTAAAACCGCAACTACTCCAAAGATTATCACCTTGGTCAGCAAAATTGTAAATTTACTTCTGTTTTTGACCTTGGTAGATGTCACTTCATTTATTTTGTTTTTTACGCCTTCTTTACCAAAATCCATGTATTAAATATTACCTCACATCTGCTGCATACCTTATTACATCTGTCTTTCTGCAATGCGCATCATATGTATCATAACATATCAAAACTTTTGTGGCTATAGAATTACAAGCCCAAAAGGCGGCGCAACTGGCGCATATATTAAGTTTGATGTATAATGTCAAAAAACTTTGTGAGGTTTACTACGATGAAAGATATTTTAAAGGCTATTAACGATGAGGAAAATTTCCTGATATTAGATGGCGGTATGGGCACTATGCTTCTGGCCTCTGGGCTAGATGCAAACAAGCGCCCCGAAAGCTTCAATCTTACAAATCCCGATATAATAAAAGATATTCACACAAAATATCTTCAGGCCGGCAGCCGCGTTATTTATACCAATACGTTCGGTGCAAATGCCGGCAAATTCAAAGGCACGGATCTCGATACCAGGCAAGTCGTTACAGCTGCCGTAGAAATTGCCAAAAGCGCTGTATCTTCTTATCCGGATGCCTACGTTGCTTTAGATGTCGGTCCCAGCGGTCTATTGATAGAGCCAACCGGCGATGTTGAGTTTGAGAAAGCTTATGAAATATTTAAAGAAGTATGCCTTGCCGGAAGTGCTGCCGGCGCAGATTTAATTGTAATAGAGACTATGACGGATCTTGCCGAAATGAGAGCGGCACTTATTGCCGCCAAGGAAAATACGGATCTTCCTGTCATTTGTACAATGTCATTTGAAGAAAACGGCAGAACATTTACAGGCACAAGCGTAGAAATTATGGCCCTTACTCTAAGCGGTCTTGGTGCTGATGCCATCGGTATCAACTGCTCACTTGGGCCATCTCAGATCCTCCCAATTGCCAAAAGACTTGTAGCTGTTTCGAGTGTGCCTGTTGCAATTAAGGCAAATGCAGGCCTTCCCGACCCTATGAGCGGCGGCTACGACATTTTGCCACAGGATTTTGGTCCTCTTATGGCCGAGTTTGCCCATATTGGCATACATATCTTAGGCGGCTGCTGCGGCACCACCCCTGAATATATAAAAGAGATGATAAAATGCAGCACAGATCGTCTGATAGCCCCCTGCGAAGTATCCGGTGAGCTTACGGTATGCAGCGCATCAACGCTTGTTAAAGCAGACAAAGTAAGAGTAATCGGCGAGAGAATCAACCCCACCGGCAAGAAGAAATTCCAGGCAGCCCTAAAAGAAGGTGATATGGACGAAGTTGCCTCGCGTGCGATTGAACAGGTTGAAGGCGGCGCCGAAATTCTTGATATAAATGTAGGTGTCCCGGGAATCGATGAAGTTGCTATGATGCAGCAGGTAGTAAGATGCGTACAAGGCATCTGCTCGCTCCCACTTCAGATTGACTCTACAAATCCCAGGGCAATAGAGGCAGGACTTCGTATTTACTGCGGTAAGGCAATAGTTAATTCCGTTAACGGCGAGGACGAAAGCCTTGATAGCATCCTCCCTATTGTAAAGAAATACGGTGCATCTGTCATTGGCCTTTGCCTTGATGAGAACGGTATACCGCCCACTGCCGAAGGCCGCATAAAGATTGCAAAGAAGATTCTAAAGCGTGCCCTCTCATATGGCATAAAAAGAGAAGATGTAATCATAGACTGTCTGACTTTGACAGTTTCAGCCGAACAATCACAAGCAGTCGAGACTCTTAATGCCGTAAGATATGTAACAGAAAAGATGCATCTTAAGACAACTCTCGGAGTATCCAACATCTCCTTCGGATTGCCGCAAAGGGTTCATGCAACGGAAAGTTTTCTAACCCAGGCTATGTTTGCCGGGCTTACGCTTCCTATTATCAACCCTAACCAGACCTTTATAATGGATGCTATAGCTTCCTACAGGATAATAAGCGGCGATGATGTCGGAGGCGATGCTTATATTGAGCGTTTCTCACAAAAAGAAGCCGATGTTAAAGCAGCATCGCAAGAGCAGATGTCATCAGATCAGTTGCTTACTCACGCCGTTCTTAAGGGACTTTTATCAGAGGCTACCGACGCGACTTTATCGTTGCTCAAATTCTCAAAGCCTATGGATATTATTGATAATGTTTTAATTCCTGCCCTAGATAAAGTCGGTATGGATTTTGAAAAACAGATTACCTTTTTACCTCAGCTGCTAAAGTCTGCAAAAGCAGCCACGGCAAGTTTTGAGGTTATCAAAAAATACATGAAGGAAAATGATGAAGGTTCTGCTATTAAGGGCAAGGTTATCCTTGCAACCGTACAAGGAGACATTCACGATATAGGCAAAAATATAGTGAAAGTTATGCTTGAAAACTACGGATATCAGGTTATTGATTTGGGAAAAGACGTACCTCCCGAGAAGATTGCCGATACAGCTAAAGAACAAGGCATCCGTGTAATAGGGCTGAGTGCTCTTATGACCACAACACTTGAGAGCATGAGAAAAACCATAGAATTATTAAGGAGTCGTAATATTGATTGCAAAGTTATTGTCGGCGGAGCTGTTCTCACAGAAGAATACGCTATGGATATCGGTGCTGATTATTATTCGAAAGATGCTAAACAAACGGTAGATATCACAAAAGAAATACTAGGCTAGAAAAGTTGATAGAAAAAGCCCTTGCAGCAAGCTGCAAGGGTCTTTTCGGGTTGGGCTTAATCTATAATGATTATAGCTGGCCCACAAGGATTCGAACCTTGAAATGACGGAGTCAGAGTCCGTTGCCTTACCATTTGGCGATGGGCCAATGTGTTTCTTGACACAAGCGATATTATACAACAGCAATATACAAATTGCAAGAAGATTTTTTT
>CAJOPM010000003.1 GCA_905236225.1 uncultured Eubacterium sp. | reverse complement strand
TAGGTAATGCAAGAAAAATAATTTTCAAAAACCTATTGACACGGTAGGTGAAAGGGAATATAATATGGCACATAATATTCCTAGCAAGCGAATAGGATAACATAGAAACATTTAAAAGGAGAGAATCTTATGATATATGCGGATAACGCAGCAACGACCAGGATGAGCGAGGGTGCCATTAACACAATGTTAAGACTTATGAAGGAGACATTTGGTAATCCATCAAGCTTATATGAAACAGGCCAGGTTGCAAAAGAAGAACTTGAGAGAGCAAGAGCACAGATCGCATCGATGATTAATGCTGAACCGAGAGAGATTGTATTTACATCGGGAGGAAGCGAAGCTGATAATCAAGCGATTTTATCTGCAGCAGCTATAGGTAAGAAAAAAGGTAAGATGCATATTGTATCATCGGCATTTGAACATCATGCAGTGCTTCATACACTTGATAAATTAGAAAAAGAAGGGTTTGAAATTACACTTCTTGATGTTAACAAAGACGGAATTATCAGACCTGAGCAAGTAGAGCAGGCAATAAGGCAGGATACAGCTCTTGTTAGCATTATGTACGCCAACAATGAAATAGGCACAATACAGCCGATTGAAAGAATAGGACAGATTTGTAAGAGCAAAGGTGTTATTTTCCATACTGACGCAGTACAGGCTATTGGCCATGAAATAATAGATGTTAAGAAAGAAAACATTGATATGCTTAGCGCATCATCTCATAAATTTCACGGTCCAAAGGGTGTCGGCTTTTTATATGCCAGAAGAGGAATTAAGCTTTCTAACCTTATCGAAGGCGGCGCACAGGAGGCGGGTCTAAGGGGCGGCACCGAAAACGTACCTGGAATCGGAGCTATGGCAAAAGCGCTTGAAGAGGCATACGATAACCTTTCCAAAAATAAAGAAAGCGTGGGAAGCAAAAGAGACAGAATCATAGAGGGACTTTCTAAAATACCCCATAGCGCATTAAACGGAGACAAAGACAGAAGATTATATGGAAATATCAGTTTCTGTTTTGAGGGAATAGAAGGAGAAGCATTGCTGCTTTTGCTCGATGATAAAGGTATACAGGCATCCTCGGGAAGCGCCTGTACGTCGGGTTCCCTTGATCCAAGCCATGTAATGTTGGCAATAGGCAGACCGCATGAGGTGGCACACGGTTCACTAAGGCTTAGCATATCAGACGATATTACAGATGAAGACGTTGAATATATAATAGAATCTGTTACACAGGTAGTTGCTTATCTTCGAAGTATATCGCCGGTATGGAGGTCTCTTGAAGCAGGAAACAAAGAATATATTTTGTAGAGGAAAGGATAAGATAAATATGGCTTTATATAGTGATAAAGTAATGGATCATTTTAGGAACCCGAGAAATGTAGGAGTGATAGAAGATGCTAACGGTATCGGCGAAGTCGGTAACGCTAAGTGCGGCGACATTATGAAGATGTATCTCAAAATAGAAGATGATATTATATCAGATGTTAAATTTGAGACATTCGGATGTGGCAGTGCTATAGCATCAAGCTCTATGGCGACGGAACTTATCAAAGGTAAATCAATAGATGACGCAATGCAGCTTACTAACAAGGCGGTAGCAGAAGCGCTTGACGGACTTCCGGATTATAAGATGCATTGTTCGGTATTAGCAGAAGAGGCAATTAAATCAGCATTAGAGGACTATCATAAGAAGAAGGAGAAATAGATATGAGCGAATATAAATTTGAAACATTACAGTTACACGTAGGACAAGAAGAAGCAGACCCGGCAACAGATTCAAGAGCAGTGCCGATTTACCAGACAACATCATATGTTTTTCATAACTCACAACACGCAGCAGACAGATTTGGATTAGCTGATCCTGGAAATATTTACGGACGTCTTACGAATTCAACTCAGGAGGTGCTTGAAAAAAGAATAGCCGCACTTGAGGGAGGAAGCGCTGCACTTGCTGTTGCATCAGGAGCCGCAGCTATTACATACACTATAGAAGCGCTTGCTGCAAATGGAGGTCATATTGTAGCACAAAAAACTATCTACGGTGGCAGCTATAATTTGCTTGAGCATACGCTTTCGCAGTATGGAATCAGGACCTCATTTGTAGATGCGCATAATCTAAAAGAAATTGAAGATGCGATAGAAGATGATACAAGAGCAATATATCTAGAAACGCTTGGGAATCCTAATTCAGACATTCCGGATATTGATGCAATAGCTCAGATTGCTCACAAACATAAACTTCCGCTTGTTGTAGATAATACATTCGGTACTCCGTATTTGTTTAGACCTATTGAGCATGGAGCAGATATAGTGGTTCATTCTGCTACAAAGTTCTTAGGTGGACATGGGACTACTCTTGGCGGAGTAATCGTAGAGTCGGGCAAGTTCAATTGGAAGGAAAGCGGCAAGTATCCAAACATCGCTGAAGCAAATCCGAGTTATCACGGTGTATCATTCTATGATGTTGTAGGTCCTGCTGCGTTTGTTACATATATTAGAGCAATATTGCTTAGAGATACAGGTGCTACGCTCTCTCCATTTAATGCATTCTTGCTGTTACAGGGAGTGGAGACACTTTCGCTTAGACTTGAAAGACATGCGGAAAATACTAAGAAGGTGGTAGAGTATCTTAGCAAGCAGCCAAAGGTTTCGAAGATAAACCATCCCTCTTTAAAAGACCATCCGGATCATGAGCTTTATAACAAATATTTTCCAAATGGAGGGGCATCGATATTTACTTTTGATATAAAAGGCGGCAAAGAGGAAGCTTGGAAATTTATCGATAACCTGAAGATATTCTCTCTTCTTGCAAATGTTGCAGATGTTAAGAGCCTTGTGATTCATCCGGCATCAACTACTCATTCGCAGCTTACACAAGAAGAGTTAAGCAGCCAGGGAATTTATGATAACACCATAAGACTCTCAATAGGTACAGAACATATTGACGATATAATTGCAGATCTTGAAAATGGATTTAATGCTATCTAATAAAAAAAAGAACGACTCTTAGGTACTTTATGCCTATAGAGTCGTTCTTTTTTTGCAAAAGGGCAGGCATACATTTAGTTCATATGCTTTAGAGAATATGGTATAATATTATCTAATAACAGCTTTGGGGGGGCGTGATTAAGTGAGCATCCAGTCAGGACTTAAACTTAGGTCTAGTATGAGAAGTTTGATTTGCGTAATTGGCGGCATACTTATTAATATATGCCTCTTCTTTGTTATGCAAAAGCTTGAAATGCCGATTTATTTAGATACTATAGGTACTATAGCGGTATCTTATCTTTTGGGAAGTCTTCCCGGAATAATAGTGGCAGTAGCAACTGATGTTCTAAGCGTTTTTTTTGCATCTAATTCATTATATTTTGCGATTGTAAATGTTGCAATTTCTCTATATTTAGTCTGGTTTATCAGACGAAAATCCCTAAAAAAAATACAGAATATTATTATTTTTATTATAGGAGCGGCAGTTATTTCTGCGCTTCTTTCCGGAGCAATACAGTGGATTATTTTCGGAGCACCTCAAAATGAAACTATAAAAGAGGCAGTAGAAGCGCTTAGTAGTTCGTATAATGCACCGGCGATATTTGTATTTGCGTTGCTTAACATTTTAATAAATTTGTTAGATAAGGGTATTACATCTGTTGCGGCCGGGCTGCTGGTTCATCTGATACCTGATGATAAACGCTCAAGCATTATGAATCGAAGATGGAATCAAAAACCTCTTAGTGCTTCGCAGATTAAGGCAATTAGGAAGCTTAGCCGTAATATGGGATTATATTCGATTCGTTCGCGTATCTCGGTTATGCTTTTTGTTACATCAATAGCACTTGTTTTTATGATGGGAGCAATCGGCCTAAGGCTCTATAACGGCAACAGAAAAGCAGAACTAGAGGAAAATGCCCTATCAGCAGTCAAATTTGCTGCATCAGTGCTCGATGTTGATATGATAGATGAGTACTTGGAATATGGAGCAAATGCGGATAAAGTAGAAGGCTATACTGACACTAAAGATATGCTCTATAAGATAAGAGATAATTCTCCGGGAGTAAAGTATCTGTATGTTCTTACAATAGAAGAAGATGGGTGTCATATGGTATTTGACTTAGACACTGATGAAGTAGAAGGCTATTTGGCAGGGGATATTGTGGAATTCGAGGAAGCTTTTGAGCCTTATGTTCCGGCTCTTTTAGAGGGAGAGCAGATACCGGCAATAGAGTCTGATGACTTTTTCGGGTGGCTGTATACACTTTATTATCCGGTAAAAAATGATGCAGGAAAGACGGTTTGCTATGTCGGAGCTGATGTGTCTCTTCAGTATATGGCAGAGTACATGAAAGATTTTATTATACGTGTAATATTAATACTTTCAGGTTTCCTGGTTCTGATTATTGCATATGGACAATGGACGTCTGCATTTTATTTTGTGTATCCAATTAATGCAGTTGCATCGATAATAGGCGAGACTAAATGGAAGGATATAGACCAGGAGGAACTCGATGAGAAAGCCAGACAGCTAAGAGCGCTTGATATAAGAACGCGGGATGAATCGCAGCAGCTATACAAATCTCTTAGCGAGATGGTCATCAGTATGACAGAGCAGCTTAGAGATATCAGGCACTACTCTGAAGTAAATGAAAATATGCAAAGTGGCTTGATTATTACAATGGCAGATATGGTGGAAAATCGTGATTCGGATACCGGAGCGCATATCCAGAAAACTGCAGCATATGTCAAAATAATAGTCGAGGGATTAAAAAAGAAAGGATATTATTCAACAAAGATAACGCCGCAGTTCATGTCTGATGTTGTAATGTCGGCGCCTCTTCATGACGTGGGTAAGATTTCAATACCGGATGAAGTGCTGAATAAACCCGGCAAGCTTACGGATGAAGAGTTTGAGATTATGAAAACTCATACAAGCGAAGGAAAGAGAATTATGGAAAAGGCCATAGGCACCATAGAGGGAGGCAGTTATCTTAAAGAAGCAAGAAATATGGCAGCATATCATCATGAGAGATGGGACGGATGCGGATATCCTGAAGGCTTGCATGGTGAAGTGATACCGCTTTCGGCAAGAATAATGGCTGTGGCAGACGTATTTGATGCGCTTGCATCACCAAGAGTATATAAGCCGGCGTTTCCTTTTGAAAAGGCTGTGCAGATTATTGAGGAAGGTGCAGGGACGCAGTTTGATCCAAAATGCGTAGAAGTATTTATGGATTCGCTTGAAGAGGTAAAAAAAGTACTGAAGAAATATCAGGATGCATAAGGAGGGGGCGTAAGATGATTAGACCATTTAAAATAATGACAATTGCTGCATCAGTTTGCGCCATTATATCGGCTCCAATCTGCAGTGAAATTTCTTATGCGACTGAAAATGACGAACAAAACTTACAGTCTGAGGCCGCAGAATCAGATGAAGAATATGTGATAATCGGTGGAGGATATGCTGTCACAGGGCAGATAGACGATGTCGGTTATACTACGATAATGTATGATGCGCAAAACGGATTGCCTACATCTGATGCTAACTATATATTGGGTGCATCTGATGGTTATATTTATGTTGGCGGATATAGCGGTGTATTTAAATATAACGGGGCAACATTTGAACAGATTGATACATCTTACGGACTTACCAGTGCAAGAGGATTGTTTGAAGATTCGCAAAACAGAATATGGGTAGGTACTAATGACAACGGTGTAGTTGTCATTGATGATGATAAACAGATACATATAACATATGAGGATGGGTTAACATCATCATCCATCAGAACTTTTGCGGAAGATGATTACGGAAATGTATTTATAGGAACAACTGCGGGGGTTTGCTATGCTGATGAAAACCTTAGTATTCATCAGATTGATGATGCAAGACTTAATCAAAAGAGAGTCTTAAAACTAGAGACGGATACGGCGGGTACGATATACGGCCAGACCAGAGATGGTGATATATTTACTATTGAAAATGAGAAACTGACTTCATTTTACAGCAGTGAAGATTTGCAGATGGGAGTTATCACGTCGCTTCTTACGGATCCCGAAAAAGAAGGATATCTTTATATAACTACAGAATCCGATACTATCTATTATGGCAAATATGCTTCTGTGGCATCAGATATGGAAAAGATCAAAACAGATCCGCTTAATGGCGTCCACTGGATCAGTTATGACTGTGAGAGAGTATGGGTATCTTCAACAGATGCAGCCGGCTATCTGGATGAAAATAACAAGTTTCATTTGCTAAAACATTCTCCTCTTGGCAGCGGAATAGAAATGATGACATCTGATTATCAGGGAAATATGTGGTATGCATCATCTACTCAGGGTGTTATGAAAGTTGTCATGAGTAATTTTTTGGATGTGACATCGCCTGTAGGGCTTGATGACGTAGTAATTAATACCACGTGTCTTTACAATGGGATGCTTTATGTCGGTACGGATGAAGGTGTCTATATTCTTAATTCGAATGATGAAATTGTCAGTGATAAGCTTACAAAAAAAATCGGATATGCAAGAGTAAGATGCATAATGCGCGATGCAAACGATAATCT
Source organism: uncultured Eubacterium sp. (assembly GCA_905236225.1). GTDB lineage: Bacteria > Bacillota > Clostridia > Lachnospirales > Lachnospiraceae > Eubacterium_C. The sequence goes on along the minus strand of CAJOPM010000003.1, from coordinate 1,633 downwards.
ATGGATATCTACTTATACAGAAGATTTGGGACTTATTTGTTATTCTAAGGATGGCAAGATTAAGTCATATACAACGGATAACGGGCTTCCAAGTAATGAAGTAAGAGGCACATATCTTTCAGAAGACGGATCGGTTCTTGTTGGCACAAATGGCGGACTTGCCATAATCAAGGAGCAAAAGATTACAAATGTTTACGGCGCATCTGACGTAATAAAGAATACGGTATTTCTTTCTGTATGCGAAGACGAAGACGGCAAAATATATGCCAGTTCGGATGGTGACGGAATATATGTTATCACACAGGATGGTGTCGAAAAGATAGGAAGGCAGGATGGCCTTACAAGTGATGTCACCATGAGAATAAAAAAAGATCCGGATGAAGATATAGTTTGGTTTGTTACATCTAATTCTCTTTGTTATATGAAAGATGACAAAATTACGACGGTAACAAGCTTTCCAAGCACCAATAATTATGATGTGTTTTTTGCTAAAGATGGAACCATGTGGGTGATTTCTTCATTTGGTGTGTATGCAGTAGATAAAGAGCAGGTACTAAATGATAATGTCAGTGAGTACAGGCTTTATACGCTTGCAAACGGAATAAGCTCTTTGCCCACATCTAATTCATACTGTGAGCTTGATGATGAAGGAAATTTATATATAGCCGGAAGAAGTTCGGTAAGTAAGGTAAATATAGATAATTTTTTTACAGGTGTTAATCTGCCTATAGTAGACATCAATTATATTACAGGTGATAATGAAGAAATTGTTCAAAATGATGAAGGCGTATATGTAATTGGATCAGACATTTCAAGAATTCAAATATCTACAGCAGTGCTTGATTATACACTTACGGATCCTATTGTCAGAATATACTTAGAGGGAAGTAATGATAATGGAATCACTGCGAGGGCGAGCATGCTTTCATCGCTCGAGTTTACAGAATTAGACTACGGTGATTATACATTCCACATACAGATTCTTGACAATTCACAGGATGAAATATACAAGGATGTAACATTCAAGTTGCAAAAAAATGCCAGAATCTTCGAACTTAGAGTAACAAAGATACTGCTTATTGTTCTTATAGCGGCAGCAGTAGGATTTATAGTATATAGAGTGTTAACGGGAACTGTTATCAGAAGGCAGTATGTTGAGATTAAACAGGCAAAAGAGGAAGCAGAAAGTGCAAGCCTTGCAAAAACCAGGTTCCTTGCTAATATGTCTCATGAGATCAGAACTCCTATTAATACTATAATGGGTATGGATGAGATGATATTAAGAGAGGATGCGGACAATGTGCCTAAGGCATACTATATGTCTGTTGTAAATTATGCTCTTGATATAAAAGATGCATCGGAGTCTCTGCTTGGATTGATTAATGATCTTCTTGATATGTCAAAAGTTGAATCGGGCAAAATGCATTTAGTAGAGCGTGAATACAATACAGAAGATCTTTTACGCTCGATGGTTTCAATGATAAGGGTCAGGGCGAGTCAAAAGGATTTGACCTTTGAAGTTGATGTTGATGAGATGATGCCTAAAAGACTGTATGGAGATGACGGCAAGATAAAACAGGTTTGCCTTAACCTTCTTACAAACGCCGTAAAATATACTGAAAGAGGCGGATTT
>CAJOPM010000002.1 GCA_905236225.1 uncultured Eubacterium sp. | reverse complement strand
TATGCTCTTGTGATTGTGCGATAATATCAGAATCCTCCTTTATCTGTTCCTCCATCGTTGTCATAGCTGCATCCATAGCACTTACTTGAGTTTCAAGATCGATTTTATTTATGTTAAACAGCTTTTTAGATGAAGTGACAATTGAATCCGCATCAAATGTATCATCTACAACGGATGTCTCAATTTCGGGCTGGGGCAAGGTTATCGTAATATGTTCACCGTCTTGCACTATTTTTACCTTATCCATATCATAACTAAAGCTTACCTTACCTTCGAATTCTGCCCACCATTTCCTGTCAAGATGAAGCTTTTTTGACAATCCGCTATCACCTTTATCCACTGCAGCTACATTTTTACATATTACTTCAAGACTTGATAGTTCACATATTTTTTCTATCTTTTCAAAGTCCAATTCATTTGTTGTTACTTCACTTTCTCCACACGCACTCAAAGCAGCAACTAATGCACACCCTGCTATAGACAGTAATATCTTTTTCATTTAATTTGCCTCCTGTTCTATAACTTCAACAGTATACTGTTTATCTCCGACTTGATTTACCAGCGGTTCAATAGAAGCCTTTATTGCATTTATTGCATTTTCTTTTGCTGTTTCTAAAAACTTCTCATCTTTCCTGGCATTTTTTAACAAGTCTTTTTGTGCTACTTTTCTCGCCTCTGTTATAACAGTTTCTGTCTCATATGAGCTTTTTGTAAATATACAGTCAAATGTATCTGCGTCCGTATCTACATTTGGATCAGATAAAACTATTTCCGGAAGTATAACAGTAATAATCCCATTTTCCTCGTCAACAGTCGGATCCTGTATTTCTTCTATATTGAAACCTGCCTTGACGCTTCCCTGATATCTTACATAATACATAATATCTTCACCATCTTTTTTTACAGCAATGCCGGCATATGGATATCTGGCTGTATATAATGTACTGTCCGTTAATATTTCCTTGACAGTGGTTACAGTAGTTATCGTTGTATTACTCTTACTGCCATTTCCCATTTTGCTCATTAAAACGATAGCTGCAATAACAATCAATATAATGACAATTATTACTCCCCAAAATCTTGGATGATTTTTCTTTTTTGTTTCTTTTGGTATATCCGTCTGTTGTTTTGTCTCAATATTATTTTCCTCTTCGCTCTCCTGTATCATCTGATTTTCAATATTATCATTGTCTTTCTTTTTCATAATCATAATCACCTCCGTTAATAAATCAGGTCTCGCCCGCGAGAATGTAATCACAACATTACGCTCAAACGAGAATGTAATCACAACATCACGCTCAAACGGGGATGTTGTGATTACATTCTCGCATAATTAAATTTAAATTTCAATCAGTTAACTCTTTATCTTTCATAATTTATAAATCCCGCATCACTTAGGTGATATCCTGTTTTTGAATACAGAGCCAGGTCACATCCCCGCATAATCAACTGCAACATCGTATTAAAAAACTCTTGTGTATCACTGTCCGACGATATATCTTTATTATTCTTAACATTTGTTATCATAAAATCTAAAGTGCTGGCATTACTATAAGTTTCTATATTCATTGTAGTTTCAGCTTCTTCGTTAACATAATTTGATGCATACACAATATATACGTCTGCACTTCCTGTCATTGTTTGATTTCCCTTTATTGTCCCTAGTGCCGATCCATAACTGTTTATTCCTACAAAACCAAGCTCAATAGTATCGTTATACTGATCATAAACAACCATATATGTATAGTCAGATAATTCTAATTTGACTGTTTTTGTTCCTTTTTGATTAGTAAAACCATAAGTATAAATTGCATTTTTAACCTTTTGTAATGTGGATATGTCTTCTACCGTCACTATACATGTTGCGGTGCTGTTGTTATACGATGCTGTAATTGTAGTTGTCCCTGCACTTAATGCACGTATTTTCCCATAAGTTACAGTTGCAATACTTTCATTGGAAGACGACCATGTTACGTTATATGAGCTTATACTCTCTGTGCCATATGTTGCGCTGATTGTTTTATAATCATCTACCGAAAGAGATATTGTAGTACAATCCAGTGACAGCTTTTTATCTTTTGAGTATCCTTCTGCATAGTCAACTACCAAAACATTTATTGTCACAGTTTTTTCGTTAAAGACGCCTGTAATTGTTGCCTCTCCGGTTTTATAAGCATAAATCTTCTTTCCAAGTAAAACTTTGGCAACACTCTCATTTGAAGAAGTCCACATTGCCTTACTTGCTTCAATTGTCTCCCCACCGTAAGACAAAGACAAATTATAACTATAATTATCTTTTACGCCCATTACTATAGAATTTTCATCTACTTTAAGCTCTTTTGATTTATCATAACGACTTGCATCATCTACAACCTTTACCTGACATATAGCTTCCTTACCCTTATAGCCGGCTGTGATTGTTGCTTCTCCATTACTAAATACATAAATAGTTCCGTTTATAATATCCAGAACTTCTTCATCAGATGAACTCCAATTAACATCATAGGAACTGACTTCTTTTTTTCCATAGTATGCCTTGATGGTTGTATTCGAATCTATCAGAATCGAGCTTTCGCTAAGCGTAAATTCATCACTTACACTGCTATCGTCATCACCGCTACCTTGTGAATCGGTGGGGCTCTTTTTTACAATTACTTTACAGGTATATTTCTTTGCGCTAACCTTTGCTGTTATTGTTGCAGTACCTACGCCCCTTGCAAAAACTTTGCCACTTTGATTTACCGTTGCGACTGCCTTTTTATTAGATGACCACTTTACCTTGCCATTTGTCCCCTTAACTTTTAGCTTAGTATTATCTCCTTTTTCAAGTATAACCTTCTTTTTGCTCAGACTAATTTTCGCAGCTGATTTCTCGCTGCCACTTATAATCTTTGCCTCTTGCTGCAAATCCGAGGCATAAGCAACTCCAATACTAAAAGGTCCACTTATCGTGAGCATCATAACTGCGCTTAAAATAACACCAAATAATCTTTTCATAAGCTCCTCCCGTCATATGTAAAACCTCTCAACTGCTTCCTATAATGATTCACACTCCTTTATGTCTAATAGCGTACACTTAAAATGTACAAAAAATCCGTATTTACACCTACTATCCTTCTATGAGAATAGTAGTCTAAATACGGGCATTTGTGGTGTCCTCTCAGGACACAAATATGCAGCCACCCCCTACTTTACAGGCTTAGAGACAATAATATTATTTTCCGTGATATCGTTTAAATAGCCACATTTTTTACATACAAAACTATCATCATAATAATCAAAACCTTCTTGTTTGTTTAATATATCCCCGCAACCGTCACAATACCATATAACCCCACGCAAATTATCTCCATAGTCGCCTTCATAACCGTAAAGCTGCTGATTACATTCAGTGCAAATCCATGTGCCGTCATTATAAAAAAATCCCGGCTGATCATTTAGTGTTGCATTACAATTTGTACAAAAATATTCTAGATTGGTTTGCTTCTCGTTTGAAGGAAATAATTTTCTCGTCTCGTGAAGCCCCTCTTTTACCTCCTCTACGCAAACATATCTGTCTTTAGGCGAAAAGGCAGCTGCCTTATCTGCAATTTTTTTGATTCGAAAATCATTTGCAAACATCTGCTTTAGTAAAATTCCAAGAGCATATATATCTGTTTGCGGATTTGACTGAAAAAATCCATATTGCTCAGGTGCTGCATATCCAACTGTCCCAATAAGCTGAGTATCTTTATTCTTTGATGCATCAAATATTTTTGCACTGTCATAATCTGTTAAAACTATCCGTCCGTCAAAACACACCATTACATTAGAAGCTTTAACATCTCTATGAATAATCGGTTTATTCGCATTGTGAAGATGAATAAGTGCATCACATACGCCATCTGCCACCCTTAGTTTTTCCCATTTAGATAGCTTCTTTTCTTCTAAAATGTATTCAAGGTTTTCACCTCTTAAATACTCTTCAAACACATGAAGAACGCCATCTTCTTCGCATAACTTAAAAATCTTTGCAAGATTTTTATGTGGGTTATCTTTTAAATACCTAAAAGCATCGATATTATACTGATTTAGCATTTTATGGCACAAAATCTCGCTGTTATTTATGTCTTTTACTATATTAATTGTTGTTTTATCGTTTTCTTTAATGTGATATAATACTTTATAACCTGATAATGTATTCACATCTACCACTTCCTTCTAATAAGAATACATTTATAGGGAGACAAACAATGTCAAATAAAACTACCACCGCTCGTTTAGAACAAATTCTTAAATCTGTTAATAACAAAAATCAATTGGCTGAATATATAAATAATTCTGATAATATCTCGCCCTACACATCATTTATCGATTATTTTACTTCCTTAGACAAGACCTCAGAATTAAAACCTGCCACTTTGTATAAATTGGCAAATATAGAACGATCATATTGCTATAAAATTCTAGATGGAACCAAAACTCCCGGACGTAACAAGATTATATCTTTAT
>CAJOPM010000001.1 GCA_905236225.1 uncultured Eubacterium sp. | reverse complement strand
CCATGGCTGGCGCAGCCCACCGAAAGGACCAAGGATATCGGAACCGAGAGCTGGAAACTCGATAAATCAGAGAACATCACACTTGATGATAAGACAGTAAACAGAAGAGATGAAAAGGAGGTCCTCGCATGAAAAAGCAATTAGCATTCGTAGTGGAATTGGACCGCTGTATAGGCTGTAAAGGATGTCAGGTCGCCTGTAAAATGGAAAACGAAGTGCCGCTTGGCGCCAATAGAATCAAGGTATACAAGGTAGGCCCGTTTGGTGAGTTCCCGGATCTTAGCATGTATTTTCTTCCGACGATGTGTCAGCAGTGCGCTGATCCCGTATGTGTAAGAGTCTGTCCCACTACGGCAATATATAAAAGAGCTGAAGATGGCGTAGTAACATTGAATAAGGATAAATGCATAGGCTGTCAGAGTTGTAATAGAAAATGCCCCTATCATGTAAATACATATTCACAGACCAGAAATGTAATGGACAAATGCACAATCTGTCTTAATTCAAGGCAAGAAGGCGAGATACCGGCCTGTGTTAGAAACTGTTCGGGAAGGGCACTTCATTACGGAGATGTAAATGATCCCGAAAGCGAAGTATCAAAGCTTATCAAAGAGGCAGGAGAAGGGTGTGTATTTTCATTGGAGGACTTTGGCAATCATCCACAGACACGCTACATATTAAAAAATGATAAATGGCAAAATGTTCTGCCGCAGGATTTAAGAGAAGTAGAGCTAAGAAAAGGAGGCATGAAACAATGATTGATATAAGTTATATGAAATCAAGAAGCGCAATGTATCATTTTCTTAGCGGACTTATAATGTGCGAATTAAAAGATGAGGATTATGCTAAATATAAAAATGTGAATCTCGCAAGTTTATTTGAAGGCGGAGCAATAAAAGAGTCGGCAGCAGCATTTGACGAATATTTTAAGTCGCCTGAAGATATAGAAGACTTAGCGGTCGACTATGCCAAAACACTTCTTGGAGCCGGTATAGCAGAGGCGAAGGCTGCATTTTGCATAGAATCCATATATACCAGTGCAAAACACATCATTATGCAGGAAGCCTGGGTGAAGATGCATGAGCTTATTACAAATGAGGGGATCAGAATAACAAATAAGACTGATATTATGGAGGATCATCTCTCATCTGAGCTTGAGTATATGGCACATATTTGCAATAAAGAAGAGCAGCCAGGTGAAATGCTTAAAGCACAGAGAGATTTTATAGAAACTCACCTGATTAACTGGGTGTTGTTATGGAGAGATGACGTAATTAAATACTCAGAGACAAAGTATTATCCAATTTGCGCAAATCTGATAGCAGATTTTATAGTGAGCGATTATGAGGAAATCAAGCAGATACTAATGCAGGAAAAATCAGATGAGAACACAGATGAGAAGGCCAAAGGTGTCCCCTGCAGTGAAAGCTATACCCTAAGCCGGGGGGAGTTTGACCGGCTGTTAGAAAAGCTTAGCGAAGATTATGATGTTTATGCGCCCGCACTAAGCCACGTAGAGGGGTGGCAGGACAAGGACAGTGAGGTCAGATACAAACTTGTTAAATCAAGAGATGAGATAATAAACGACAAGATATCTGAGTTTTCACCAAAGGAGCTGATATATCCTATATCGCAGGTAATGTTTAGATTTGAAGAAAACAAGTGCAAGCCAACAGATGATACACCGACAAAAGATATATTGATATTTGCAAGAGTATTTGACATTAACGGAACGAAAAGGCTTGATAAAATCTTCCTTGAGAACGGTTATTTTGTAGATAGTTACTACAAAGCAAGAAGAGATCATGTAAAATTTGTCCTGATGGAGTCGAAGATAGCTTATGACGGGTGTTTTTGTGCATCAATGGGAGCCAATAAATGTGATGAAAGCGACATAAGCATGGCTGTAGACTTGGATTCCGATGACAATAAGGATGCTTCCATCAATATTAAGGTAACAGATAAATCATTACTTTCATATCTAGAGGGCTGTAAGAAGAGCGATTATGAGCCAAAGTTTTTGGAAAATGATCCAATAAGCGTAAGGATACCAAGAATCAGCCAGGTTAAGCAGATACAAAAAGTTCATGACCTGCCGTTTTGGAGCACATACAATGACAAATGTATCCAGTGCGGTAAGTGCAACACGGTTTGTCCGACCTGCAGTTGTTATGAGACAGCAGATTTTTTGGATCAGCAAAATGCCAGAACGGGAGAGCGGCGCAGGGTATGGTGTTCGTGTATGCTTCCTGAATACTCAAAGACAGCAGGAGGATTTGTGGCACGTCCTAATCCTGAGCAGACAATGCGTTTTAAGACGCTGCACAAGATTTACGATTACAACAAGCGATTCGGGGGAGATATGCATATGTGCGTAGGATGTGGACGATGCATCACACAATGCCCGGAAGATATATCATTCTTTGATACCATCAATACGTTGTCAGATGAAGTAGAAGCACTTATCAAGGAGGGCGAGTAAATGGCAGATAATATATTAATTCCCGAGCCGCACAGAATCATAAGCATACAAAAACACACAAAAACGGAATACACATTTAGAGTCTCATCTGATGCAACGCCAAGTTACGGACAGTTTTTTATGCTCTCGATACCAAAAGTTGGTGAAGCACCGATTTCATGTTCCGGACGCGGCGATGGCTGGGTAGAGTTTACGATAAGAAATACAGGAATGGTGACAAATGCGATATTCGATTTGACCATAGGGGGCACAATTTTCCTAAGAGGTCCATATGGTAATCATTTTCCTGTAGAAGAAGAGTTTGAAGGTAAACATCTGCTGGTAATATGCGGCGGAACAGCGATGGCGCCTGTTCTTATTATGTTAAACCATTTTTATGAGAATCCGCAGCTTGCCAAATCTGTTCATTTGATCTGCGGCTTTAAGGATCATAATGCTATACTTTTTAAAGATGAGATAGAGAAATTTCGAGACAGAATAAATGTAATAGCAACACTTGATACAGAGTCTATAGAAGGATATGAAGAGGGCATGGTCACGGCTCATATCTCCAAGATTCCGATATCAACTTGGCAGGATGATTACAATATTGTAATAGTAGGACCGCCCATAATGTTTAAATTTGCCTCCGCCGAGTGTATTAAAAACGGAGCACAAGAGGATAAAATCTGGGTTTCCTATGAGAGGAAGATGTCTTGCGGATGCGGAAAATGTGGACATTGTAAGATAGGAGATACATATGTATGCATAGATGGGCCGGTATTTAATTATGCGCAGGTAAAAGATAAACTAATAGACTAAGCGTAAAGAGAGGCAGGGAATAAAACCCCTGCCTTTTTGGTGTGTAGAAAAGGAGGAGGTAAGTATGTGTCAATGTTGCAAGAGTAAAACTAAAAGATTAAGACTTGATTTAATAAAAACAAATTCTGTCAAAAAATGACATTTTCTGCAAACAATATTGAAAAATGAATAATTTTT